>JAJTIF010000416.1 GCA_021299675.1 Pseudomonadota bacterium
ATTTGCTTATTGACGGGGACGAATTCGAGGCCGACGTCTTGGATGACACCGCCTTTGTTCAACGTTTAACGTAACTCGCCGTTCTTCTTGGGAAGGCCAACCGCAAGTTGACTAAAAAGGCCTCCCGTATTGCTTTCTTGCGCGATTGCCTTTTTGTCGGAGAATCATTTATTGAGCATTTCCTCGACTCAGATAAGTACACTGAATACCTCGACTTATGGACTCAGGCGCTCTCTGACGGATTTATCCGCGACTGTACGTGCAAAGAAGGTCCTACCCCGAGTGTTAAGTGGGATGTATTGGTTATGACACCTGTCAAATCACTGGGGAAGCGTTCGGTCACTCCTGGTCCAGTCGGTCCTCGTGTGAGTGTCCCGATTAGTACACCTTCGAGTGCCCACCCTGGGTTGGGTGGCACCCACCGTGTGACCAATCCTGCACCTGTCCTCCACCAACAGGCAGCTCCTCCAGTGGTACCATCGGCCCAGGACGTTGCTCAGGCCCTCTTGTCGTTCCTCCAAGGTGGGTCTGTGGGTACACCTCTCCAGAGGTCATCTATTCCTGGTACGTCTTCTGCGTTTGACCTTCCTACTCTGGGAGCCCCTCCGTCGGAATGGTTGGCTCCTGCTTCTCAGAAGGTGTACGATTTGGCCTCCTTCCTCCCGTTCGACGGCACCGCTACCAAACCGAAAATAACCTCCCCTCGGGAGTGGCTTTCCGCTGCGCACCAGCTCGGTCAAGCCATGAGCGCAGATGCGGGCACGCATGACTTTGTTTGGGCGGATTTTGTGTGCTACCTCGAGCTCGCGGGCAAGCTCTTCGACTTTTACCAATTTGGTGCGGTCCTGGCCCATGATGTTGCCTGGCGCAAGTGGAGGAGGGCGTATCACAAGTCGTGGTCTTCGGTTAATCCGTTCTTACGCGACATGCATCTGCTCGGAAAGGAACTTTCCGGTGGTTCCGCAGTTCCCGGAAAGCCGAAGCCCGCAAACCCTACCGCCCCTCTCCTTTGCTTTGACTTTTCGGGCACTGGCTGCACGCGCCTGGCGTCATGCAGGTACCTCCACCGATGTCGTCGCTGCAACACCACCTTCCCGGCCTCGATCGGCATATGTCCCTGCGTCAACGGCACGCTGCCTCCCGGTGCGGTCCTCCCCCCGGGAGTGACCTTCGGAAAATGAATTCCTACAGCCCCTGATCTCCTCGTAGAGGAGGTTGGGGGCCCCACCCCTGATCTCCTCGTAGAGGAGGTTGGGGGCCCTTCCCCTGATCTCCTCGAAGAGGAGGTTGGGGGACCACACTCCTCACACCCCCGGTGTGAGGAGGACCCGCTCGCTCCGATTTCCGCCTTCCTGCCCCAATGGGAGGCCGTCTTGGACGAGCTCGACGCCCCGCAGTCCGAAATCGACTGGGTTGCTGCGATGTTCTCCCACGGTTTGGACGTGGTCGACCCTGGCACGGTCATCGAGAACTTACATTTTTCAAACTACGATAGCGCTGCGGACAACGCCGATGCCCTTCGCGAATACCTTGAGGGCGAAGTCCGCGCTGGTCATTTCCTGCGCACCAAGATCGGTTCTGGTCCCGTTCCGGCCAGGGTCGTGCCCCTTGCCTTCATCCCCAAACCTGGTCAGCCGGGGAAGTTCCGGCTTATTTCCGATGCTTCGGCCCCGGTGGGAAATTCCACTAATTCCGCCTCTCCTGATCCACCTCGTTTCCACATGGTTACTATGCCGGACGTTATGGAACGTACGGATGACGAAACATGGGGGACCATCACGGACGCCGAGACCGCTTTTCGGAACCTCCCTGTAAACCCTGTCCACAGTGGTCTCTTGGCCGTCGCGTTCGAGGGCTACTATTATTGGGAATTGAGAGCCCCCTTCGGCTGGACCTTGGCCCCTTTCTCGTGGTGTCGCATCTCTTCGATCATCCAGCGGTATTGCGCCCTGCATGGGCACAACGTGGTCGTCTACGTCGACGATTTCCTTGGTCTCGGACAATCGGAGGACCAGGCGAACGCTACCCAGGACTTCCTTATATGTCTCCTCCGCGGCCTCGGGTTGCGGGATAAACCCTCGAAGCGAATCCGTGCGACTCGGGTAGTCCCCTTTATTGGTTTCATCCTGGATTTTCCGAACAGGTCCGTGTCGGTATCTCCGGAACGAGTTGCGGAAATCCGGAAGTCCATCGAGCACGTGCTTGGCCGAAAATGGGTTACTACAAGTTCCTTGCGTACATTGGCCGGTAAACTGACGTTTGTTTCCCAAGCCGTCCTCGGTGGACGCACTTTTACCAGGAGGATCTTCGACGAGTGTTCCTCCAGGCGCCCCAAAGCTCCCCTTTCCCGCTCGGCCATTGCCGACCTAAAGTGGTGGCTCAAGTACTTGTCGATTTTTAACGGTCGGAACGGAGTCCATTGGTCCCAATTCCAACCTCGAGGCTACTGTTCATCTGATGCCTCAAACATTGGCGCTGCCGGTGTCTGTTCCTACCCCAAGGCTTGGGTACATGCGTGGACAGACAAGCAGGTCTGGCATATCAACATCCGTGAGTTGTGGGCTGTGCACCGCAACCTGGAATTGTGGGCCCCTCGGTGGGGTAACCACGACGTCGCTGTTGCTACCGATAACGCCGCTGTCGCAGCGTGGATTAACCACGGGACCGCCCGGTCCGTCCACGCCATGTCCATCCTCCGGAAAATTTTTTGGATCATCACGTGCCACAACATCCGCCTTCGCGCCGTGTGGATTCCATCGGAGGCCAACGTCGCCGCTGATGCCGGGTCCCGCTTTGACTTCCCCAGACTCGAGGCGGCTACCAGTATCCCTCGATCCTCTCTTATCCTTTCTGGTCCTATCCCTACTTCACCTTCTTCTCCGCCTGTCTCGTCCCCGCCTCCCCAGTTTTCTCACCACCTGCAGACATTGCTGCTGCTCAAGAAGAGTTGGGACTTGTTGCCGTCTCGTGTATACAGTCCGCGTTGGCTGACTCCACCTTCGCCTCTTACCGAAGCGCCTGGAACTCCTTCTTTCGGTTTCTCCTGGCCTACGAGTGGCCTCCCCTCCCGCCTGTGCAAGAGCTCTTTGTTCGGTACGCCACGTGGCTCTGGCTATGCGAGTACTCCTATTCCACCATCCGTTCCTACATCGCCTCCCTTCCTTCGTTGTACATCGCAGTCGGCGTCCAGATCTCGATGGGAGCGTCGGATTTCCCGGCCTTGGCTAAATGCCTTAAAGGAATTTGGCG
>JAJTIF010000431.1 GCA_021299675.1 Pseudomonadota bacterium
AAGATCTTGTGCCGCCACCAGACGCGTGTAGTTGTTACGAAATTGTGAGTAGACGTCGTTGTCCGCGTTGTTGATCGTGACCAGAGGCTGTGAGTTGATGCTGCTGCGTTCTCGCTGAACCGCATCCATTTCTTTGCGAAGCGATTCAATCGCTTTCAAATTCTTTTGGGGGTAACCTTGGCAGCTAGCAGAGTTGAGGACAGTGAGATTGTTTAAGCGTCGCGCTCCATCACAGGCGGTTAAACTATTCTGCGCGGTTTGGGATTTATCTAGAGTGATCCCCGCCCGCAGCTGATGGGTACAGTAGTTCTCAATGCCCAGGTCCCCGAGGTTATTGTTCTGACGGATCCGTGCCATCATCTCATCGGCCTTGCGTTGCGCTTCGGTGGCATCCACCATCATCGCCGTTCCGGCGATTCTCTGCTCCACGTTCACCATGCGAGTATTGTCGCGAACCATCGCACGGCCTGAATGCTCATCCATGGCGCGGCGGTACTGCTCAGCTCTTAATTCTCTGATGTGACTGTTGGTATTGGTCATCCGCGCTGTCACCTGACAGTCGATGCGCGAGCCCCCCAAGCGAAAGGTCGTAAACTTCTGCATATTAAAAATGACGAAGCGGCCATTTGGAATGTAAAACCAGCGTTGTCTTTCAGGCAGGGCACGTGTTTGTCGATGTCTTCCCAAATGCGCAGCTGCTCAGATTGGCGGGTCTGATTGGTGCGAAAGCCTTGCGCGATGACAGAGGCAGAGGCATAGGTCCGCTTGTTGCCGTCGTTTTGATCAAAACTGGTGATCCAGCCCCATCTTTTTCCCAGATCGACACAATTGCTGTCGTAGGGTGCCGGTGTGGCCCAGGCGTTAAAGGAACAAAAAGTGAAAGGGCAATAAGTCTGATTTTCAAGCTCAGCTTATCGGCTAAAGTCTCGAGAATATTGAGATGACCTATGTTAAATTCGTGATGCATAAGCGTTTGATATTACATATGAATTTGGAAGTTATGCTCTCCAAAACACGCAAGATTGATGATTGCTTCAAGAATCATATCTGGTTTTCATCTAGTGTGCCTCAGAGAGAGAAACATTCTTGAGCGGAGGCGCACATGAATTCAGACAAAATTAAAGGTCAGTGGAAACAAGTTATTGGTGACATCAAAAAGCACTGGGGCAAACTCACAGATGACGATCTCATCAAGGCCGAAGGAAACACTGATATCCTCACCGGGATTGTGCAAGAGCGCTACGGTCAAAGAAAAGAAGACGCCAACGATGAAGTCAAAGCATTTTTCAAAAACCTAAAATAACGTGAGCGAGGTTTTTATGACCAAGATTAATTTTAGTGTCTTCATCACAGCGTTTTTGGTCTTTGCTCTTTTTCAAGTGCTCAACGGGGATCAGATCTTAGATCCGATCACCTTCGGTCGCTGAGATTGGGGTAGGGGTGAATTTATACCCCACCCGGTGGATGGATTCAATGAGATGAGCGGCTGATCCCATTTTTTTTCTCAGCTTGCTAACGTGTGTGTCAACTGAGCGTTGGCACACATGCACTTGGCGACCCCAGACGAAGTGGAGAATCTCTTCTCGCAAAATGACTTCGCCTATGCGACTCGCGAAGTAGAGCAGGATCTTGAACTCGAGGGTGGTGAGATCGATGGGTGTGGACTCATCGCCTTCGATCAAGGTTACGACTTGTCTTAGCTTGTTGATCTGTATTTCTTTCCAGAAGAAAGTATCGGCGAGCACTGAGCGAGCCTTGGTCTTTTGTAAGCAAGACTGAATGCGGGCCCGCAGTTCGAGCAGACAGATCGGTTTGGTGATGTAGTGGTCGGCACCGGCAGAAAATCCAAGGACCTTTTTGGCGAGATCGGTCTCAGCAGTAAAAATAAAAATCGGAGTCTGCGGGTGACTCTCTTGTAGTTGGCGACACAGGTCGATGCCGCTTCCGTCCGGAAGCCCGAGGTCAATGATGAAGAGCTCAAAGCTTTTTCCTCGAACGCTTTCTCGTGCTTCCTTAAGGGACTGTGCCCACTGCACTTGTGTGTGGAGGTCTACCGATTGCAGCACCATCTGGTGAATCTCGCTGCTATCCTCTACCAACAGAATCTCTGTCATTCTTATCCTGATTGAAAATCAATAAACCCAAAGAGAGATCCTGATGCTAGTGTAGCCAAGAATAATCACTAAAGGTCAATCTATGAAAGTCTACGACGCAAATTCGGAAATAGCTCAGGCAGGTCTTGAGGGATTCTTTGAAAGCTTCATGCATTCTCGCCTTCACGAGTTGCAAATCTTAACTCTTGCTCTGGACAAATTAGACTATAGCACCCTTTTACGAATAGCACACCAATGGAAAGGTTACAGTGTCCCTTATGGATTCGGTAAGCTCGAGCACCTGGCAGTTGAACTTGAAGACAGCGCTTATAGTGAGAACATCGAGCGCTGTCGATCGCTCTTACATGATGTTTATCAGTATCTTGAGCATAAGAAATCTTCATCGCGCGAGTTCTAGTGCGTGAGATGACATCCGCTCTAAGCGTTTGAGGTGTGACTCATGGGCCGGCAGCAAAATGGTTTTGATATATGATTTTTGAGCGGCTGTGATGGAGCTGTTGTTGAGAAGATCACTGTAAAGCTTCGCTTCGAGTAATTCTCCGTCACGCAGATTTTTAAAGGCGGCAGTGTCGCGATCCGGGTTTGTCTTAGACAAGATTTTTTTTAGGACCTTTGACCAGGCGAGATGAGCGCGAGTGTTATGGTCAGGCGTCTTCACTTGCGTCTTCCAGTAGTTCACAGCATCCTGATGGTCGTGCATCAGCAGTTCGAGCTTCCAGGTTTCAGAACTCGGATCAAGCAGTGCGATGACTTCGCGGTAGGCCTCAGCGGCGGCGAGCTCACAGGATAATATATTCTCAATCTCACTGCACTCAGCTGGTGTGACGATCATTTCAACTGGCGCAAGTTCTCTGTAGCTCATAAGTCCTCCCTGTTTGAATCAATGCCTAAATGTTAAGGGCAAGATGATTTGTATTCTTGAAGGGGAGGAGTAGAAAGCTTGCAGTGAGCTACACAAGACTGAGCCCAATTCGATGCATTTGTTGGATATTTCTGAATATCTCCATTCGCCATAGACAATCATGGCTTCGCCATCTGGACAAAGGTCATGAGTCTGGATAGATTCTAATGCCTTGCACTCTCATCTTTTAAAGTGAACTCATGACACCCACTAAACCACTTCTGCGCGGTCATTTTCATCAGGCGATGTTTTTTGTGGTGCTTGGTGCCGGTATCCCGTTGATCTATAACAGCAAAGGCGCTGCCACCATGATCTCAGTGGCGGTCTATATTCTGTGCGCCCTGATGATGTTTGGGATCAGCTCTCTCTACCACCGCATCACTTGGTCCACTGAAGCACGCTTGATTTGGAAGAAGCTCGATCACGCGGGCATTTATCTTATGATCGCTGGCACCTTTACGCCCGTCTGCACTCTTGGGCTCGGGCCTGAATCGAGCTTTAACTGCCTCGTGACGATCTGGAGTGTGGCGCTGGTCGGAATGATCCAGTCGATTTTTTTTGTGAACCTACCCAAACTCATCAGTGCATCGCTTTACCTCATCGCAGGATACTTGATTATTCCCTACGTCGGAGAACTTCGCCTCAATATTGGCTTGGGTAATGTGTGGCTTCTGGTCGCCGGCGGGGTGGTCTATACTCTCGGGGCACTAAGCTATGGCCTGAAACGTCCCGTGTTTAATCCCCGGGTCTTTGGTTACCATGAGCTTTTTCATATTTTTGTGAACCTCGGGGCCACACTGCATTTCTTTGTGATCAATAACATCCTTTTTGGTAAGTAATTTTTACTCATTTGAGTGCGCCTCGCTAGGGAGCTGGTGAGGAAAATGCTAGAAGCCATGCATGCAAATCAACGTCCGATTCCTCGAAAATTTACGTCTCGAAGCCGCCTTTGATGACTTCAAAGTTATCGCCGATCAACCCATCCGCTACAAAGGCGATGGCACGGCCCCGGGGCCCTTTGATTATTTTTTAGCCTCCTCGGCCTTATGTGCCGCCTATTTTGTGAAAATCTACTGCGTGGCCCGCAACATTGCGACTGATGACATTCGCGTGACTCAAGACAATATCGTGGATCCGGACAACCGCTACAATCAAACCTTCAACATCGAGATTGAGCTGCCCGAAGGGATCAGTGAAAAAGACCGCGAGGGAATGATTTCCGCGATGGATCGCTGTACCGTGAAACGCGTGATCCAAAACACCCCCACCTTCAAGATCACTCCTAAAAGTGTGCTGGGCAGTGAAAATAAACTCATCCTGCAAGGGATCGCGAACTTCGATGAACGCACCAGGATTCCGGGTAAAGATTCATCGCTCGAAGAGACGCTCCTGCGCATGACGGCCATGATCGAAGGCCTGGGGATTAAACTCGAAGTGGCCTCCTGGAGAAACCCTGTGCCGCATGTGTGGTCAGTGCATATCCGAGACGCGGACTCGCCGATGTGTTTCACCAATGGCAAAGGCGCCACAAAAGCTGCGGCCCTGTGTTCTGCTCTTGGAGAGTATCTCGAGCGCTTGAGCACGAATTATTTCTACTCTGATTTTTACCTGCCTGTAGATGGCGAGTTCGTGCATTATCCGCAGGAGCGGTGGTTTGAAAGCAGTGATGACTCGCTACCGATGGATCTGATGGACGATCACCTCAAAGAGATTTATGGCAACCAAGGCGAGCTCAAGCTTTCGAACCTGATCGACACGAACTCCAACCGCAGGGGTGTGTGTGCCCTGCCTTTCGTGCGTCAGTCAGACCAAAAAACGGTATATATTCCAGTTAACCTGATTGCGAATATTTTTGTGAGCAATGGCATGAGTGCCGGGAACACAATCATGGAAGCCCGGGTGCAGGCGCTCTCAGAAATTTTTGAGCGGGCCGTGAAAAACCAAATTATATCGGAAGAACTCACGCTGCCGGATGTTCCTCGCAGCGTTTTAGAGCGTTACCCCAAAATCATGGAAGGCATCCAGAAGCTCGAGGAGCAGGGCTTTCCTGTCTTCGTTAACGCCGCCTCACTGGGCGGAGGCTTTCCGCTCATGAACGTGACACTTATGAACCCGCGCAACGGGGGAGTCTTCGCTTCCTTTGGAGCGCATCCGAATTTTGAAGTGGCCCTTGAGCGTACTCTCACCGAACTCCTGCAGGGCAGAAGTTTCGAAGGACTCAATGATTTACTTCCACCCACCCTCAATGAATTAGCGGTTAAAGAGCACAATAACATCATCGACCATTTCATCGACTCCACTGGTGTTGTCTCGTGGAAGTTTTTTAAAGAGACTGCCGACTATGATTTTGTGGACTGGAGCTTTAAGGGATCGACTCAAGAAGAGTTCGACTACCTCATGGGACTGCTGCGTGAGATTGAGAAAGAAGTCTACATCTCTGACTACACCGAGCTTGGTGCCTGCGCCACTCGTATCCTGGTGCCTGAATACTCAGAGATTTATCTGCCAGAAGAGCTGGTGTGGGATAATCACAATAAGTCGCGCCTATTTCGAGACGACATCTTGAATCTTCACACTCTCTCCGATGAGTTGCTGCAGGATTTGGTGACACGTCTGGAAGAGAGCGAGATCGACAACTACCATACAATCGCTGAACTGACCGGAGTCGCCTTCGATGAGAATTCCATCTGGGGTCAGCTCACCATCGGAGAGCTCAAAGCACTCTCCTACCTAAAGCTTCAGGCCGTGGAAGAGGCGAAAGTCTACGTGGAGATGCTTTCGACCTTTAGTAACTCGCTGCCTGAACGTAAAAAGTTCTATCAACTCTTAAATGTGCTGGTGGACATCGAGCTGGACGAGAGCCTCGAGCAGACTGATCTCGCGACAGCTTTAATCAAGATGTATGGTCCCTCGCTCTATCAAGCCGCCCTTGGTTCGATTCAAGGCACAGTCAGCTTTTACGGGCTGACACCCACCGATAGCAAGCTCACAGGACTTGATAAGCACCAGCGATTGCTTGCGAGCTACCAGAAGCTTATGCGGGCGCGTAGGGGCTAATATATCGCATAGCAAGACGAACTCCTGTGTTTTCTGATTAAACTCTCCGGATGTTTTGAGTTATAATTAATCGATTCATCATGAAGGGGAGTTTATGCTCAGGTTGATCGCTCTATCTATGCTTCTATTGAGCTGTTCTAAAAACGAGAAGGACAACAAGGCTGTGCATGTGGCCCCGAAAGAGCCGAGTGTTCAGGTTGCAACTGCCCCACAACCATCAACTGAAACTAAAACGAAACCCAGTGAAGAGTTAGCCAAGACTCCTGTGCCAAAACCTCAGGAGGCGGAGCCTGAGGTCAAAGTTGAAGTGAAAGAAGTGGCGAAGCCCTTGCCTAAGCCTCGGCAAGAGCAGACGATCACTTTGGCAGCTGGGCAGTTTAAGACCATGGAATTTGCCGGCAACACAAAACCCACGGTGAATGGTGGCACTTCTCAGGTGTATAAGTTGTCTGAGATTTCACGACTCAAACTCTTAGGCTTAAGGTTTGAGCTGAATTTAAGTAAGGTCCCGCTCGATCACATTGTCTCCTTCTCCTATGCCGGACGATTCGACATTCACCTCACGACAGATATTGGAGTGCGAAAGATCTGTGGAGAAGGGTTCGCTGAGACTCCTGTCCAGTTGAAGGGCAGAAAGCCCGGCAGACCCGTGGAGATTAGTTTCCCTCGTGTGCAGCTTTCAAGTTTTATCGGAGAGGATGATTGTAGCACCAGCGTCTCAAAAACCGGTCTTTCTACTCCCGTGAGCTACTCCATTGCTCCTGTGGATGGCAAAACGCAAATGGAGATCTTCATCCATGAACCGATTCAAATCACTATCACAGATCACCTCAACGAGATTGTGGCCCCGGGGACCTATCCGGTCGGCTTTAATGTGATTGTTCAGACTGAGATTTCTAACTGAGTTTTGGGTTGCGTTAATTATTTTTCTTTAATTTTTTTGAAAGCTTGTGTTCTGCTCTTATGAATATTAGAGT
>JAJTIF010000382.1 GCA_021299675.1 Pseudomonadota bacterium
ATGCATTCGATCAACGGAAATATGACGAAGTCGGGAAAGCAAGAAGCTAAGAAGAAGAAAAGCTCCAAACGCGGTTCAACCACGGAAGACAGAACCGGAGAATCGGGATCTAAGACACCATCAAAAAGTAAAGGAAAGGGAAAGGAAGCGGACCACTCTTTCGACCCACTGGATTTTATACCCCAACAGACAACCTCGTTCACGCAACCAGCTAGGCGTAGTAGTGTAGAGGTAGAGAGAGAGCCAGCACCAGCCCAAGTAGAAATACCCCAAGTAGAACCACTTAGGCAAGGAAGAGGAGGACTACAGAATAAGCTGATAGGAAAACTTCCAATCTACAACGACGGAGATGACGTGCTGACATGGCACAAGGAATTCGATTTCACGATGCAGCGCAATGCCGTTAGCAGGAAGGATAGAATCTTATGGTTTGCAGCCGCTCAAGGGCCCGGATTTCCACAAGCCACTATGCAAAACGAAACTTGCTCCGCCATAATCGAAAGAGCTAGGAACGGCGCTAACATCTCTCAAAAGGATATAGCCGACTTCGAAGGAAAGTTCTTCGAAGCTAACAACATCTTCAACATGACTTCGCTGTACGCCAAGCTCATGAAGGCTTTGAGACCAGAGAACGGAAACTACAGGAAGCATTTGATCATGTGGAGAAGCTACTATCCATATTTAGATGCTTGAGCGACCCAAAGGCAACTCGACGAACGATACTACGAGAGTTTCCTAGACACCTTGCCAAGACATATATACGATAGAGCCCTAAGGCTCACGGAAGACCACCGTACGCTTAACGACATTGTGGAAGCCATCGAAATGTTCGGGTGGCACGAAATGGGTAGAGCTGCTACTATTAATGCCACTGCCTTCGAACTCATGAGTGAAATGAGAGAAGATGTCAACAGAATGAAAGAAGAGTTCAAAGCTACAGCTGAGGCTGTCATCAACGCTACTGCCACCGCAACCCAGGACGGCCAGAAAAATGACAAGGATGTCTACCAGCGAAACAACGGAAGAAACCAGCGCGGTAGAGGCCAAGGCAACAGCCGCAACGGTGGACAGTACAACAACCAGCAACAATGCGACAACGGAAACTACGGCAGGAACAACCGCTACGGACAGACTCAGAAGAAGTACATCGTCGACGGAGACAACCTAGCTATCAGCGGACAAGTGCAACTCGTGCAGCTAGTTCCTGTAAACACCACCCAACAGAACCAGGACAACCACCAAAACTACCGTAATGACGGAGGTCAAAGAGGGGGACGCCAAAACGGAGCAGGACGCGGTAGGGGAAAGGACCAGAACGAGCCCCACTGCAACTCCTGTGGCGGTAAACACTACCGTAACAAGTGCGGAGTGTGGAAGAACCAGGTTAAGTGCACCAAATGCGGACGGAACGGACACATCGAGGCCGTCTGCATGTCAAAAAACGGATAGCGGGGAACTCAGTGCCCCGAAATAGACCTGAGAGGAGCGCCGGGCCAAATAATAGGCCGCTCCCACCGCAAAAATCCGAAGAAGTTCTTAAGTCTGGAGTACAAATATTTCCCAAAGTAGCAGTCATGAATAACATGGGTGTTCAAGAAGCGCTAGTCGCTAAGTACCTCTACAGACATTTCAACGGAACAAATAAAATCTCTCTTGAAACATTAATTGATACGGGAGCCTCAATTTCTACTATCAACCAACAAGCATGAGAAAAACTTGGAAAGCCCGCGATCAAACCTAGCCCTGTAGGTAAAATCTTACTAGGCAATAATAGGTGCATCCTACCAACAGGATTGGTTAGGACGAGAATCGTGATTGGTGACAAAGAGTACCCCATCGGTTTAATCGTAGTACCTAACTGGCGATATGAAGCGATCATTGGACTTGATTTCATGAGAATGATCGACGCCAAAATTAACGTCCGAAACCTGAGCCTTAACGTCGGCCCCAACGTTACTATTAACGCCACGGCCGCGTACGCTGTTAAACGCAGAGCACGTCCTTTCTTCAACATTGTGGCTAAAGAAACAATTCGCATACAGCCCATGCGCAAAGCTAGGATAGTCGCCGAAATTAGCGGAAGCCCACCGGACTCTAACACCTACATCATCACCGGCCCACACGTCGTACAAGGCGTGTTCGAGAACAACATCGACAAACAACTCGTCATCTTCACTAGGTCTGGTACCTTACAAAGAAGAATTAAGGCCGGCGAGATCATCGGCATAGCGTTCCCCGCCAACACTTGCGAGGATACGGAAGTCGTTAACGCAACTACTGCCAAACCCGTGGAGAACAACAACGATAAAAATAACACTATCATCGACTCCATAAAAATAGGCCCCAACCTAAACGAAAAGAAATTTAAGAACGTCCTCAAGAGACACAAAAACACTCTAGACGGCAAAGACCCTAGCCTCTACAATTTACAAGAACTTCGAAAGGATAAACCATTCTGGTATACAGAAGAATCCAAGGGCCGAGTCTTCACGCCCGACAACACGAAACCAATCTACATCCCTCAATACAGACAACCACCGGAATATTTGGACGAAGCCGAGAAGATGGCCGCGTCATGGCTAGAAGGAGGACTAGTACGCCGCAGTTTCTCCAGCTGGAACGCGCCAGTACTCATGGTACAAAAACCAGGAGGAGGCCTTCGATTCTGCATCGACTACCACAACCTTAACAAAGTCACGGAATCAGACTCCTACCCGATGCCCCGAATCAACGAAATCCTAGACAGCTTAGGAAAAGCTAAGGTTTTCTCCAAAATAGACCTACAGTGGGGATTCTACAACATCGAACTGGAAGAGAAGGACAAAAAGAAAACAGCGTTCTCGCTACGCAGTGGTCATTACGAGTGGAATGTACTACCTATGGGACTGAAGAACAGCCCAGCAGCATTCCAACGCATCATGACGGAAATTTTAAGACCCTATATTGGCAAGTTCATCCATGTCTTCATCGACGACATCCTCATTTATTCGGATTCGCCCACAGCCCACATCAAACACGTCGAAACGATCCTGAAAGTACTTTCGGAGAACGGATTCAAGATCAACGTTAAGAAATCTGAATTCGGGCTAGACAGCATCGACTACCTCGGATTCACTATCGATGGAGAAGGAGTCGTACCCAAGACACAACAAGTGGAGGCCATAGCGAAAATGAAAAGACCTGAAAACATTTCCGAGTTAAGAAGTTTCACCGGAATGTGTAATGTTTTCCGCTGGATGATATCAGACTACGCCACCCTCACCTCGCCCCTGGAAGAACTTAAGTGCAAAGGCAAACAAGTAGACAGAGACTGGGGAGAGAGACAAGAGAAGGCTTTCCTAGACATCAAATCCATCATCATCGGAAACATTCGTACCTACAGAGTGGACTGGAACAAGCCCATCAACTTTGGATGCGACGCATCAGACACTGGCATAGCTGCCTACGTGTGGCAATTTGACGAAAACGGGAATAAACGACCGATCCACCATTGGAGCCGTACCCTTAATAAGACCCAAAGAAACTACCCTACACAAGAACGGGAGTGCCTAGCCTTAGTAGAAGGACTCAAGGCACTATTCCCATACATCGGAGGCCGAAAGTTTGACGTCTACATGGACCACGAGAGCTTACGTTACCTGATGAAGAGCAGATACACACGGAAGAAAATGATGGCATGGGCCATGGAACTGCAAGAATACGACATCGGGGAAATCATTCACGTACCCGGCGAGAAAAACTGTATTGCGGACTGCCTATCACGCCTGCCACTGGAGAAATTCCTAGAGGAGAACCACGAAGCCACACTGACAGACGTCAAGGGAACTAAGAAACCAGGCGACCCTGTCATCGGCGTTGTCAACGTACTCAGTACCACGGGAAAGCTACTCACGTGGGTTGGCGACGACGACATGATCGAGCTGGTCAAGATGCAGCATGAAGATCCTTTCTTATCCAAATTCTTCAAATTTTTTCGGAGAGACCTAGATCCAGAAGACCCGGACTTTAAGAAAATCTTCAATATGGCAGACAAGTTCAGCATCATAGAAGACAAACTCTACTTCGTCAACCGCATCAGAGGCAGAGGCTTCATGCAAAGACTAGTAGTGCCTAAAGAACTACGAAGCAACCTCCTTACGAAGCTACACGAGCAGTGCGGACACCAAGGCATCCACCGTACCTTCGAGATCGTACAAGAACGGTTCTGGTGGGAGAACATGTTTCAAGATGTATGCCTGCACATCAAGAGCTGCACTTGCCGTTACCGTAAGAACCAAGCTAATAAGTACCGCGACCTCAAGGGACAACATATAGTCGTTAAGGAGAGATGGCACACTATCGCTATCGACTGGCTTGTCATTGGAAGAAGAGGAAGCCATGGATCCGAGTACGCCCTTACGTTAGTGGACCTCTGCACGAGATACTCAATGGCGATTCCCTGTAAGGGAAAGTCTGGGAAAGATCTCATAGGAGCACTCAGAATAGTATTCGCAACCAACGGTTACCCACAGAGAGTTGTTAGTGACAACGAGTCCATGTTCCGCGACGAACAATTCGAGGAATGGCTCAAACTTAAAGGAATTGAGAAAACGTTCACCGCCGTGTACAACCCAAGAGCAAACGGGATAGACGAAAGATTCAATCAGACGCTGCTTAATATGATCAACGCCAGCGAAGTCAACCGCGAATGGGACGACTACATCTGGGAAATCTTCTATTTCTACAAC
>JAJTIF010000422.1 GCA_021299675.1 Pseudomonadota bacterium
AGGTTGTGACATTTAGGCATTTTAGCATCGTTTAGAATTTAGTAAAATAATCTCATGATTGATGACAAAGCAATTCAAGAGAAGATTAGTCAGTTTGCTAAAGAGCGAGAGTGGGAGCGCTTCCACACGCCTAAAAACATCGCCATGGCCCTCTCTGTTGAGGCGAGTGAAATCCTAGAACTATTCCAGTGGCTGACTGAGGATGAGGCGAAGAATATCATGCAGACAGAGAAGTCCTCGCAGGTGCGCCATGAACTGGCAGACACTGCCGTCTATCTGCTGCGCCTGTGTGATTTACTCGGGATAGACCTCTCGCAGGCGATTGCTGAAAAGATGCAGCTCAATGCTCAGAAGTATCCGGTAGAGAAGGCCCGCGGTAACGCTAAGAAGTACAACGAGTTTTAAAACTTCCAGGGCCAGTGCTCTTTTCTTTGAGCTTCACTCATATTTTTTATCCGCTCTTCGTTGACCCGTGAGATTTCTTTCCCCAGCACAAGGGAAGCGACTTTTTCGATCTCGGCATGGCCCAGGATGTGGATCAGGGGAGCCGGTGAGCTGTTGGGCCAATGGGCAAAGCTCGAGGCTTCTG
Organism: Pseudomonadota bacterium; assembly: GCA_021299675.1. Lineage (GTDB taxonomy): Bacteria > Bdellovibrionota > Bacteriovoracia > Bacteriovoracales > Bacteriovoracaceae > UBA6144. The sequence continues at coordinate 590 of JAJTIF010000422.1, forward strand.
CATCGGCGAGTTGAAACTGCGGGTGAAAGCCAATCGCCATCATATGATCTGAGAGTTCGATGTCTTCGAGCAACTCGTTCATGGCCTGATTGAATTCGTTGAAATTTTCAAAATCCACTTCCCAGTCTTCGAACACGATGAGAGCAGAAGAAAGTGAGCTCTCTACCATTTCCTGGATGACTTCAAGGAACTTATCCTGAGCTTCAAATTCTGTCTGCGCCGGTGAGAAGAAGTGCGGGAATTGATCGGTCCCTACGATCTCTTTGGCGAAGGGACAAAGATTTAGCCCCACGATGGTGTGTTTGAGCCAGTGGTCAATAGTGTGATTCATGCTTGTGCCTCATACTGCCAAAACGCTCGAAGGCTCCAGCCGCCTAAGAGACAAATGATAAAACAACTCACGCCCCCAATCATGAGAGCTTGCGATGCCGACCAGACATCGGCCATCCAGCCCATGAGCGTGCTGCCAATCAAAGGACCTGAGGCATAGCTCAGCATCTCCACGCTTGCGAGCCTTCCTCGTTTGTCATGGGGGATGGTTTCGTTCCACATCGTCGAGCGAAAGATTCCACTCACCATATCGAAGAAGCCCGCGGCCATGAGGAAGAAGAGCGAGAGGTAGAAAAAATTCAAACTTAATCCGAAGAGCACGATACACAGTCCCCAAAGACTGGCAGAGAAAGTGATCATTTGCCCGTGATGTTTTTTGAAAAGTGTCCAGCGGCTGGTGAGAGTGGCGATCAGCGCACCGATCGCAATCGAGGAGTAGTACCAGCCGAGTTTGTCCGCGCCGGCGATGCTAGCAGCCAGCAGAGGAAAGAGTGGATTGGGGAAGGCCAGAGTCATGGCGATGATGTCGACAATATAAGTGCCGTGAAGATCTCTGCGCTCTTTGACGTAGGCCATGCCCTCTCTGATCCGTTTGAAGCTCACCGGAATAAAATCACTAGAAATTTTGAGGCTCGGCAATTGCAGCAGCATGCTGATGGCGAAAAGGTAGGTCAGAAGATCCACCGTATAGGTCCAGGCGATCCCAAACTGGGATATCAGAAGACCTCCTAGAGCGGGGCCTGCGATCATGCCAAAATTTGAAATAAAAGAATTAAGCGGACTGATGCGAGAGAGCGCGGTTTTCGGCACGAGTTGTGGAATGAGGGCAGAGAAGGCCGGGCGGTGAAGAGCATTCAGGGCGCTCATGCAAGCTCCCATGGCGTAGATCCAGCCGACGGTGATGCTATCGGTGAGAGTGAGAAGGATTAAAATGGCGTTACACAGGGCCAGCAGAATCTCACTAATGATACAGACCCAGCGGCGCTCAAAACTGTCTGCAATGGCCCCACCAATCATGCCCATGGAAAGCAGTGGCACCAGTTGCACCATGGCCATGGCCCCCACATCAAAAGCGGAGCCCGTCAGTGCATAGATCTGCCAAGGCAGTGCCACGTTGGTGATCTGTGAGCCAAAGATGGAGATGAGTTGACCAAAAAAGACCTTCCGATAGAGAGGGTATGTTTTGAGTGGAGAGGTATCGATGAAGAGAGACATATACCTGACTTTTTAGCTCTAAAGCTTGTCGCTTGTCACATCATTATCTCTCTATCACAATAAACTTATATGATGAAGTTTCTAGGATTGAGATTTTGGATTTTATGCTTTCTTCTGGGGGGGACAATCCTCAGTTTTCATCCGCGCATGAATCTTCATTCAAAGATTGCTCATAACCTGACTCTCACTCCCCAGGCTTCCGATGAGATTAAAACCCTTCAGTCCGCCACGATGCGAGTGATGCCCGATACGGGTCTCAGTCTGGTGACGGAGCAGCGTCTTAAAAGTTTTATGGTCACGCTCTCGCGCCAAGAAGTGGAAAGCATGGGTGCCACACAAAATGAATGGCTCAATTACGCGAAGGCGTGGTTTGAGAGGGTCTACCCCAACGAAGCTCGCTATAATCAGTACGTGGAAGCCTGGCTTAATCTTCGTGAACAAAAAGCCGAGCTACGTGAGAGTCTGCGTCAACGTTACTTCCCCGATTACTCCGATAGAGAGCTGATGCTTAAGGCTGAGTGGCTTCAGTCCCAAGAAGAGTGGGGCGAGTTGAACGCTAAAATCGACTCCGGCATTAGAGAGCTTGAAGGGCAGTATCAGTCTCAGGTGGAACT
>JAJTIF010000273.1 GCA_021299675.1 Pseudomonadota bacterium
AGGTGCAGCGGCAGATTGAAAAATTCATCAAGCAGTACCTGCCTAACCTCAAAGCCAAGATTAAGCACTACGACGCCGAAACTCCGATCTTCGAGCAGTTCGGGATCGATCTCGAGATCGAGCGGGCGCTGTCTAATCAGGTGTTCTTAAAATCTGGTGGCTCGATCAATATCGACCAAACCGAAGCCCTCGTGTCGATCGACGTGAACACAGGTAAATTCGTCGGTAAAAAAACTCTTGAAGACACGATCCTCAAAACCAATCTCGAAGCGGTCAAAGAGATCGCCTACCAACTGCGAGTGAGAAACTGCGGTGGAATTATCATCGTGGACTTCATCGATATGGAGCGCGAAGAAAACCGCGTGCAGGTGTATCAAACGCTGCTTGAGGCACTAAAAAAAGACCGCGCGAAGACAAACGTCCTTCCCATCTCAGGCTTGGGTCTGGTGGAGATGACTCGCAAGCGCACCCGGGACACACTCGTGCGCACCATGTGTGAGCCCTGCCCGTACTGTGAAGGGGTGGGACGTGTGAAGAGCGTGGATACGGTCAGCTATGAAATCATTCGAGAAGTGACCAAAACCTTTAAGCGCACTCAATCTAATAAAGTGACTGTGTTCGCGCACCCTGAAGTGTGTGCCTCACTCTCGAGCGAGGAGTTTGGTCTGATTGAAGCGATGGAGGAGACTTTTCAGAAGACTCTTCTCATCCGCGCCGACAACAACTACCATGTCGAGCAGTACGAAGTTTACGTCCACGAGACTTAGAGATAAGGCTGGATAAAGGGCGCGAGCTCTTTAATCGAGATAGCGAAGGCAAAGTTCTTCCAGATACGGCGATCTTCGCTTCCAATCACTTGCGACCATAGATCAGCTGATTTGATTCGATCGCGGTCACGCGGATTGATTCCGCTGGCCCATAAAAGCGCCACCACGCGACCGGTTTCACGGTCCACTATAGCACTTCCTGAGTCTCCTCCTGTAACGTCACAGCCAATAGATATATTATGGTGAACGAGCTTTCCTGACATATCTGGGACTGTTTGCAAGACACCGGTCGGACTTACCACGGCACAATCAGAATCAATATTTGCCTGACCGCTGAATTCTCGTTGGGCCTGATCCGCATCACGAAAGCGCGGCACACTTTTAATGCCAAATCCGTGCTGCATGAGCATCTGGCCTGCGCGAGGGGAGAAATCCAGTTCAAGCTCTAATCCCTTGCCGGCAAAATCTTTGAGCAGACTGTCTTTGATCGTAAAAAGTGACATGTCACTTTCTTCGCGGTTGAAGCGGCTCACGAGCACTCGCTCACAATCCGCGCGCCCTTGGGCGAGGTTGGTTTTAAGAAAAGTAATAATGGTACCACGGCACTCATGCGTGGTGAGCACGTGGGCATTGGTGAGAAAGAGATGGCGACCTTGATGAAACCCGATGTAGAAGCCGGTTCCGCGTCCAACACCGCGGCCAGAGGGGGTATTAATCAAAACTGTGTTTTCAATATGTTCTTTGATGAAGGGAAGAGGGCTTTCTTGATAGGCTTTTCTCCAAGGAGTCTTCGAGTACACATCTCCAATTTGGATGGAATTAGCCATACTAGAAAACGAATAGAGGATGAAGAGCCACTTAAACATAAAACCTTCTCATTCATAAAAACCCCGTCTGAACAATCATTGCCAGACGGGGTCTAATAAACTTCGCTCTCGGGGGGATAAGAGCGAAGTTGTGCGGATTAGCGACAGCCTCTTCCAGAGCGGAGTTCATTGATCACGCTTTGGATGCGGTAGTGAGTTTCTTGAAACATCCCAACGCGATCGAACTCAGAGGGAGAGGAGCGGTTAAAGCTAGCAAGCTCCAGGTTCAGATCTCTGAGCTCGACCAGTTCACAAGCATATGATTCAGCTCTAAGAAGCTCTGCAATTTCACCGAAAGCAGCACCAGTCACAATTTCCGAAGCAACAAGGTACGAGCGTGAGGGGCCGAAAGGAAATACTTGTCCGCCTCTTACGTAGGCCATGTTTGAGTTCACGAGAGTAAGCATGTCAGATGCCATACGCAGCATACGATCTTCAAAATCTCTTACGCGTTGACCGCGGCAAAACCCACAGCGCGTGAAGTAGTATCGACGGTCAATCTCATTGGCGCTCTGGATAATTAGGTCATACATGCCTTCCATCGCATTCACCGTGGCCTTGAGTCCACGCGTGTCTGTGCCCACAGTTCTAATCATGGCTTCGCCGAGGCTGGTGGCATGATTCATTAAGCGCCAAGTCACTGGTTTGACCGACCAGTTAGGACGAGTCACACCAGTTTTTAACGCATTAATAAGAGTTTGAGCCGCAGCACCAAACTGGCCGTAAGCGATCTGGGCCGAGGCTTGAACGCGTGCGCGCTCGAGTGTTCTTGTTCCTTGAGCGCACCAGGCTTCAAACTCGCTTTCGACCCCTTGCTGCTGATCGTAGTCACGATTGTTGGCGAAGGCTGAGGTCGAGAGCTGTAAGCTAAGGGCCAGGGTTAGTATCCAAAATGTAAGTTTCATGTGTTCTCCTAAAGGTTTAAAAAAATTAAAAACAATTTCTTGTGGCAAGTTTTGAAATGATATCTCTGAGGGTAAGTGTAAAACGGTTCAATCGAATCGCATCTTGCGAGGAATTGCTGCGATTGCTTAAGTAGCGCTGGATGTTCTCCGATAGCTGCTCCATGCGATTGGCCTGGCAGGTGAATGAATCCGAGTAAAGAGTCTCGCGCAGATCTTTTGCCACTTGATTGAGTAAGTAGCTTTGCGCCTTGAGGTACATTGGGATAGACATGGTCGAGTACATGTTGCTCTGATCACGGGTGATAAACACAAAACGGCGATCAAGCTCGCTGATGGCACTGATCGATAGCTCTACTACTCTCGTCTCTAGTTCTCGAATGCTGTAGGGACGAGCATTCTGGCCATAGGCATAGGGAATATAGAGAGAGCGGTCTATACGTTCAGAGACATCACGCGTGAAGCTCAGGTAGTGGTCAAAGAAATTCACTAATCCTTCTGTGTGTTTCTGTGGGAGAGTTCTGCCGGCCAGGATGTCATCGAGGCCCATGATTTGGGCGAGGACGACACCACGCTTTACATAGCGGAGAGTGTAGAGTTGTCCGTTGGTTGGCATCCCAGGGACCTGCCTCAGTGATATCGTGAGGCCGTCTTTATAAAGGCTTAGGGCTTGTACGGAATCTCCGCTGAGGCCCCAGACTTCTCTGGCATCGGTGATAGCGTCGTTAAGAATATTACTCGCGTCATCGCACCACGAGACAAGA
>JAJTIF010000230.1 GCA_021299675.1 Pseudomonadota bacterium
AGGCGTGATTTCAACCTGCAACTATGAGGCCCGCAAATTTGGTGTCCGCTCGGCCATGCCCACCGCCCGGGCCTTCAAACTTTGTCCCCACCTGATTCTCCAAAAATCCCGCTTCAGCACTTACGCCGAAGCCTCAGATCAGGTGTTTAAGATTTTCCACGACTATACGCCCTTAGTGCAGTCGATGTCATTGGACGAAGCCTATCTGGATGTGACCGATGCCGACCTTCCTTCCGGCAGTGCCACACTGCTGGCAAAAATTATCCGCGAGCGCATCTACAAAGAAACAGGCCTCACCGCTAGTGCGGGTATTGCAGAAAATAAGCTCCTGGCGAAACTGGCCAGTGAGGTAAAAAAGCCTAACGGCCAATTCACCATCGATCCCAGTCAGGTGGCTCAGTTCATGCTCGAGCTCCCTCTGGGAAAAATCCACGGTGTGGGTAAAGTGACTTCCGACTATTTGGCGAGTCTTGGTTTTAAAACCTGCAGTGAGCTTCTCCCCTTTTCTCGCTTCGAGATGAATGCCAAGTTTGGCAAGCTCGGTGAGTATCTTTTCTTTGCCATCAGGGGCATCAGCTTCAGTCCCGTGATCACGGAATGGGAGCGAAAGAGTTTAGGCTCCGAAAGAACTTTCTCTGAAGACCTTACAGACCCCACGCTCTTACAAATGAAACTCCACGAGCTGACACTAGACGTTCAGGAGTCGCTATCTAATTACAGCGATAAGAAACTCGCCTCGCTGCAAGTAAAAATTAAATACCACGATTTTCAACTCACGACGATCGAGAGAGCTGGCCTTGACGTGTCGGTGGAGAACACCTGGGCCCTCTTCCTTGACCGCTGGAGCCAGGACCCAAGGCCCGTGAGGCTTTTAGGCGTGTCCGTGAAATTTTCAGGCAGCAGTGAGAGCAGCCAACTCACCTTTGACGCTCTCTCTCTTTCAGAGTAGATATGCCTATGACCGAGACCCACCCTCTTCACGCCAAACGCTTTCTTGCCCTTGATTGGGGTGAAAAATTTATTGGCCTCGCCAGCCATCACGTCGGTTTTGATCCTATGGTTCTCACCATCGGAAGAATTAAAGGCGGAGCATTTGAACAAGTGTGGCAGGATTTAAAAAAAATAATTTCAGATGAATCCATCGATGTCTTGGTCGTGGGCGTCCCCTATTTTACGGATGGGAAAGCTGGTTCGACGACACATAAGATCCGCGAGTTTCTCTCTCAACTATTGGCCGTGATCGAGATCCCCGTGTATGAACAAGACGAAACACTTTCTACTTTTTCCGCTGAGGAGAGAATGAAAAATTCTCCGCGGTATAATTTCAAAATAAACCTGAGCGAAATAGACACGGTCTCTGCCAGTATAATTCTTGAAGATTTTTTACGCGCGCAAGGCGTCGCTAAGTTATAATATCTCATGCTTAAAAAAACACTTCTCTTCACCTTGGTCATCGCACCACTCTTCGCTCTTACTCTCATCGCAGGAACGGTCTATTTCCTCTATCAGGCAGAGTTTGCCGGCCCTGATGTGGTGTTCACTGTGAAGAAAGGTGAAACCTTCGGGCAGGTCAATGCTCGTCTCTCGCGCGAAAAAATCATCTCGAACCCAAGGCTCTTTCACTGGCTCGCGCGCTACAAAGGCCAGATGGAAAAACTGAGAGCTGGTCCCTTCCTCATTCCCGCGCAATCCAAGATGGAGGACGTGCTCAACGTCCTGATCTTCTCGCAGCCGATGCTCCTCTCGGTGACAATTCCAGAAGGTCGTAACATGTACCAGGTGGCTGAGATCCTTTCTCAGGCTGGTTTTGGAAATTCTCCCGATTACCTGAGCCTTATGAAAGACGAATCATTCGTGCGCTCTCTGGGAGTAGAAGGGCCTAGCTTAGAAGGCTATCTCTTTCCCGAGACCTATAAATTCGTACCTGACTCAAATCCAAAAGACATCCTGAGCTCGATGGTTCAGCTCTTTAGAAAGAAAGTCGGCTCTCTGACTCAAGGCCATCCTTTTCTCAATCCAACTCAGGTGATCACACTGGCGAGTGTGGTAGAAAAAGAAACGGGAGCAAAGTGGGAGCGACCACAGATTGCCTCAGTTTTCACCAATCGTCTCAAGAAACGCATGAGACTTGAGAGTGACCCTACTACCATCTATGGCATTTGGGAGCGCTACCAGGGCAACATTAAAAAATCTGATCTTCTGGAAGTCACGCCCTACAACACCTATAAGATTCCGGCGCTACCGCTGGGGCCGATTTGTAACCCTAGCCTCGAAGCGATCCAGGCCGTGATGAAGCCCGACCAAACAGAGTACTTCTTTTTTGTTTCTAAGAACGATGGCACCCACGTATTCACGAGGAACTACAAAGAGCATCTCCAAGCGGTTGAGGAGTGGCAAAAGAAGAGAAATAATCGTGACGGAAAGTCTTGGAGAAACCTTAAGCAGTAGAACTATTCGCAGGTTTTAACATCATCGAAGTTGCGTGCTGGCATGCCTTCTTTCCAGACGAACATATCTGTTTTCTGAGAATTCCAAACCGTGCGTGGGAAGAACTGCACAAAGATTTTCTGTGTCTCTGTAGTATCCATACGACTGACCAGTCTTGCCCCACGATCAAAGCCCAAAGTGAGTTTCCAGCGGGGAACAATCTTACTATAAACGAAGCGTCTGGTTCCACGTCCCACCAGGTCGATCCAATCAGCGATTGGTCTCATACACAAGGGTGTGAGTTCGATGTCGTAGCCACCGTTGACGGTATTCTCCACCAGATCGGCGCGCCAGTTGAAATAAGGTCTAATCTGATTCACGTTCTCTTCAACCGCTTGGCGGTTGACCTGATAAGGGGTGAGATTCGTCAGCATGTCCGCTCTGCGTGCATCGATCTCGTCGTTATCAAGATTTCTGAAGCACTCACGGGCAGTGGGAGCATCGCTCTCAAGGATGGATTGGATGCAAGCGCCGTTTGAGACGTGCAGGATCGGTTGCAGCGGCTCAACTTCGTTCTGTCGTACCACTCGCTCGAGCGCCGCACTGAGAGGCTTTGAGACCACTCCGCGCCAGCCCTGCTGAGGACCGAGAACGATAGCACCGGCGTTTCCTTCTTTAAAAGCACAACCAGAAAGGAGCGCCGTCGGATTGAAATTTGAATCGAAGAGTGGATTCACATAACTATTCTGGATCACTTCACACTCATCTTTGCGGATTACCCCGAGTTGATTGTTGTCAGCGTCCACTTTCCAGATAGTAAGCTTTGCGCTGTTAACTAGGCCTTCGCGGTTCAAGCGCACCGAGCGGCGAAACACCGGCTCGCTGAGTTCGATGTAGGCAATATCCTGTCTCCAGAGAACAGGGTCGATCCCTTGGATTGGACTCGCAAAAAGAAGCTTTTTACACCCAACTCTCTGAGCACCAGAAAATCCTGCGCGTGGTAAAAACACATGAAGATCTTTTTGGCACCGACTATCATCTTCTGAAATACGTAATGTCTCAGTGAGGCAGCTAGACGCCGTGGCGAGGGTAACCGAGTTAACGAGAAAGCCGGTACAGAATTTAAGCTTATTGTTATCAATGATTGCGATTTTTGCCATCCCACCTGGACAAGATAAGCCTGCATCACAGATGACTGACTGAAGCTTGAGCTGCGCTTCCATTTCACCGGTGACTGGGTCCACCGTTGGAGTCGGTCGCGACTCTATGACTTCGGCTTTTTTCCCACAGCTAAATCCGACAAACAAAGTCAGAATCAGTAGGGCAAGAGGCCATCGTACTTTAGGTTCAATCAAACAAACCTCAACAAAAATGATGTTCTATTCCCTAACCTTAGCCACCCCAACCTATTCTTGTCAAAGCCAGGCCTAAGATCGGGTAAATTTTTACCAAAAATGATAAGATTTTGGCGTTTCTTGCCGATAAGACCTTCTACTTGAGAACGCAGCCAGCTGCCCTTAAAATAGAAGTGTAAGTTCTCGAATAATAAGCCTTGCAGGAGATAATGAATGGATAAGAAACAACTAGAACAGTTCAAGGTCTTGCTCCTCAAACACCGTCAGCAGATCTTAAACTCTGGTATGGTAAATAATTCTGAAGACTTACATGTTTCTCAAGAAGATCTCTCCGATGAAACAGATTTAGCCAGCTCTCTGGTGAGCCAGCAGATCTCAGTATCAATTAGAGAGCGCGAGCTGTTTAAACTCAAACGAATCGATTTTGCTCTCGAGCGAATCGCAGAAGGCACCTATGGTCACTGCGAAGAGTGTGACGATGAGATTGGTCTCAAGCGTCTTGAGAATCAGCCATGGGCTGAGCTTTGTATCTTCCATGCCGAAGAGAAAGAGCGTGAAGAGGCACAGACCTACCGTCAAGCTTAACGCTCCAACAAACCGTATTTACTCTGAAAAAGGGCCTAAATTTTGGGCCCTTTTTTTTGTCTAAAATTTCGACAGGCTGCTTAATTTCCGACACTTATATCCCCCCCTATCCTAGCTAACTCCTTAATCTCACAATCAGTCTCTTGGCCCTTGTCTTGCTTTATTTATTACATACTTTGCGGGTCCAACGCGGGAGCCGCTTAAAAATGTGTTATGAAAGGAAGACTATGAGAGTAACGATTTCAAAGATCCTTAGCCTCGCCTTAACTCTGCTGCTGGTCCAGCCGAGCTTTGCTAAGGGCATTGAAG
>JAJTIF010000104.1 GCA_021299675.1 Pseudomonadota bacterium
CACAGACATGACTGTCGATGAAAAAATCTACCTCAGCCTATGGCTTGACACCGTGGGAGTTGTGCCATGATTTTTGCCATCCTGATCAACGTCGCACTGGCGAATCCTAGTCTGAATCTCTCAAGCCTCGATAAGCTGCAGCCTCAAAGTGAGTTCAAGTGTTTTTCGAAAATGCAAAGACTCATCGAGCACGAGAAGCCGAAAGGGGAGTGGCGACGCAAGGTAAACCCAGACATGACATTGAGTTTTGTCAGACCGACGAAGACACTCTCGCGCTGGATTCGTCTCGAGCGCAGCCGGGATCTTGAAGTGTTTAAGCGCCAGAGCCCCTACGATGAGATGATCGTGACCTTCAACCGGGCCTGTGAGTCCAAGATGAGTGTGCGGAAAATTGATAATTATAATCTGAAGGGTGGGTTCACAGATTTTGAACTCGCCGATCTCCTTTCTAAAAATACGAAAGGTCTTATCCTTTCCTGGTCTCCCGGAATGAACCTCTCCATCGTGGCGATCAAGAATGCTCAGGCGGCAGCTAAAGAGCGGAAACTTCCTTTAACGATTCTGCTTGATCCCTACGCCGATGAGAAAAAGGCAAAGGCGCTTCTGGTGAAAGAGGGCCTCGCTGGAATTGAAATGAAAAAAATCTCAAGCTTCGAACTGATCAGTCGCAATGTCCTCCTGCATTACCCAAATCTCGTCATGTATAAACAGGGTGAGATCACGGGGCCTTTGGTTCCAGGACTCATGAACGTGGCAGACTACTCATATCTTGCAGCTAAATACTTGGAGACGAAATGATCCCTCTCATCTCTTTACTAGTTCTCTTCGCGGACAGCGCTACAGCCCAAAACATCTGTACCCCGAAGAATAATATTTCCGAAGAGCGGGTGATCATGCCCCATGACCCGGAGTATTTTTTCAAGCCTATTCCGCTCCAAGGTGAAGATGATCCTCGTCGTGATGTCAGTGTGATCATGGATGGCTCCAACTGGACCATCGACATGAAGAACCCTGAAAACGTTGTGCAGATCCCTGGGCCCTATGACGGGGTTCCCTCGCCGGATGGAAGATTTCTTGTGATGCCAGGAAGTAGCGGTGGTCTTGAGTTCTTTGATCGTAATCAGCTCAATCGCTCTAACCCCAAAAAAATTCTCGATGACGAAGATAACGGCTCCGCGATGCTGGCCGGGGTGTATCACTCGATTGGTATGCTGGAAAGAAACGGTGGAGACGCTTCCTATCGTGTCATCACAGATCAGCTGACCACGCGCGGGCGCAGAGAAATGGGCAATCTCTATTATAAAGACTACAACACGCACACCGTCGACGGTGCGATTAGTTTTGAGGGGAACTCTCATCCCTCCCAGCCCCTCTGCTCGAACATGATGAACCGCTACTTCAAGCTTCCGATGCTCTCTAAAGATGGCCGTCAGCTCGCCGCCTACGATGTGGAGTCAGGCACGACGAAGATCTTTTCAATCTCACAATCTAATGGTGTGTCGGTGTGTAATCAAACCCGTGACCTTGGCTTTGCAGCAGGTAAGGTGGAGTTCTCGCCGGATGGGAAGAAGATAACTTTTGCGATGGATTCCCACCCAACAGACCCGGAAGCTGTGGAGTGGTACGCCACGCCACCGGCATCAAAAAACTTCAACGTCTTCGTGGCGGACTTGGAAAACGATACGATGTCCCGGGTCTCGTTGAATAATCAAGGAAACTCCTACTATCCTTCGTTTTGGTATGACGGAAGTGTGATCTATCTTAATCAAGAAAATCGCGAGGATGGTGGCACGGACTATAGCTTGGTGCGTACCCGTTTCGCCAATGCTCCCACTATTCCTTTTCCGAGGCTTGAAAACCTAAACTGTTCAGCTCCCTCAAAAGACTTTCTGGCCCTGACGGCCCTCGGGAGTCTGTGGAGTGATCTGTGTTTAGATCTGACAAAGCCCTTGACAATGACGGGCCTGGCGATGCAACCACTGGCTTTAGATAATAAGCGCTGTCGCCAAATGGTAAGTGAGAACTGGGAGCGCTTTACGAGTGGGCGCGAGGGACGCACGATCCTAGAACGGCTGCAGTCAGATGATCGCACCGTTGATCCACAAGGCTTAAAAGAGCGGATGTACCGTGGCTACATGAGTTTAAGTCAGAATGATCTTCTCAATGCTTGTCCAGATGTAAAAAGTAATGAGGGCCACAATACAGTGACGGCTGGCCGAGTGAAGACGCAAGTCGATCCCAATGATAACCCGATGACCCTCTGTCAGCAGTGTCACACGGCTGCGGCGGGATCTAGGGCCTATGATTTTTCAAACCCCGCAAGTCTTGCGCCTCATAAAGCTAAGATGCTCACACACGTCATGACCGGATTCATGCCGAGAAATACACCCATTTCTCAAGAGAGAAGAGACCGCATCCTCGAGTGGATCGACAAGAATATTCCTGGCCCAGCTAAGCTGCCGGACTATGAGAATGATTAGAATTGAGTTAGGTGGCCGGCGTAATCGCCGCAGATGATTCTTGGGAGATCTCTCGCACCGCTTGGTTGAACTCGTCTATGATGATTTGGCGCTGAGCGGGAGTGAGGTCTGGAGAAGACTGAAGCATGAGTCTCGCCTGGCCTGCAGCGGCGTCTGTGCCACTCATATCAATCGCAAAATTTGAAGTCCGTAGTTGCTCGTAGCTCAGTTGCGACTCTAGGCGCTTGCGAAGACGCTTTTCAATATTCTCACCAATGGTGGCTTTCGTCACTCGAGCTGTGGCATCACTCATGCCTGGTGGGAAAAAACTCATGCGAATGGAGCTTGGTGTTTCTGCCACTCGCGATTGCGCCTGGGCAATTTCCAGGCGCACCTGCGCACTTAAAGGACTGGAGGGAATGACCACCATGTCATCACCACTGACCGTGATCTGGGCGGTGATGTTATGGCGAGCGAGTACTTCGTTGACGTTCTGCTCAGCGATCCGTTTCACCTCATCCATCCGACGGGTGACCCGTTGCTCGTGGATGCGCACTGCTGAGATGGCACTGTCGAGATTGGTATTGATCGCCATTCCCTGAGCGGTGCCTGAAAGGTTCCAGCTCCCGACTCCTGCAAAGTCAACAGTGAGGCCACCGTGAGTGGCGGCATCGAAGTTATGGCTCACGCGATGACTGATGATCAGCGCCGGTGAGAATTGATCCACTTGGGTCGCATAAGTCTTGAGCAGTTTAGCATCATCAATACTCACCGGCACACCGGTGCGACCTTGAAGAATTCTCTGGATGACATCTGGGTCTGAGTTCTTTCGTACCACCTCTAAGACCATCTCCGAGGGAATGGATTTTGCTCCACCCGCAAGCGGTGTCATCAGAGAGGTGGTCCCAAGATTGGTCTGCAGAGTGCTGCGATTCCTCTCGAGCTCCATCTGAGCTTGACGGACCCGTTCCTGCACTGGCCCTGACTGAAAGCTTCCCGTACTTGAGTCTTGATCTCGTCGGGCAAAGCGAGTGACGAGATTGGCTTCATCGTGGGTCGATCCGATCCCGGAGCGGAAAAAAGATTTTCCTGCGAGCTCAGGGGACAGGAGTTGCAAGGCTTTGATCTCATCATTAAATGCTTTATCAATGGCACTAAGTTTTAACTGAAGCTGCTGCGTGAGTTCACTCACTTGATCCGGAGGGCCTCGAATCGCAGATCTGAGAGACTTATAGTCCGAGTACAGATCCAGCTCCGTTCCCGGGCGCAGGCGTTTAAATTCTTCGAGGGCTTCCTTAACCATACTGTTGTAGCGGTTTCCGATGGCGTCCACGAGTGATTTATCAGCGATGTTATCATTGAGAAACTTCAGCATGACGTTCTGGGTATCCACAAAAATCATTCCTGGCTGACGTCCCCCTTGGGCGAGTCGGATCCAGCGTTCGTTTTGCGAGGTCGTGGTGGCCTGGCGTGTGGCCCAGCGTGATGTAAAGGCAGCAGGGTCAATCGGTGTGAGACCTTGGAGTCGAACCTCCGGTACATCAACTCTTGCCACCACGGCTGGGACTGGAGGAGTGAATGTATCACTTCTTCTGCGCGCTGATGGCCTTGGGGTCGGTCTTGCTGGAGCAGGCGTGGGGCGTGCCCGCGCACGAAGCGCAGGTGCCGCTGGCTGAGGTCTCACGCGGGCCTGGATGCCGGCACGGGTTCGAGCGAGTAATCCCTCGGCGCCTCGGACGGAGCGCAGACCCGCCACACCCACTTTGAGTAAACTAAAAAACACTGCGGGCGGCATGATGAGGCCTCCGGCCAGAGAGCAGATGGCATCGAGCTTGGCTTGTGAGTTAAGACAGCGAAACTGACTGATCTGAGACTCGGCGATGCCAGAGATGAGATCTGAGGCTTCCTTACCGATCTTTGATCCGAAGAGTTCTTTGATCAGAGCAGTCTTTGATGCAATGTCTCGCGATGGATCTGTGATCGCACGGCG
>JAJTIF010000005.1 GCA_021299675.1 Pseudomonadota bacterium
AAAAAAAGGGTCCCGAAGGACCCTTTTCATCTAAGAAGATTACTTCTTCTTAGCAGCTTTCTTTGTTGCTTTCTTAGCTACTTTCTTCGTAGCTTTCTTTGCAACTTTCTTTGTAGCTTTCTTTGCAACTTTCTTTGTAGCTTTCTTAACCATGATTTCCTCCCAGAAATTGTAGGTTGTTGACCTTTCTTATTTAAAGCTTAAATACATTTTTTTTTTAACGCAAACAAAAAATGTATTTTTTTTTCACTTTAATCAAGTTTTCGATCATTTTGTTGTTAAAAGCTTGTCGGTCACTACCCCACAAGAGCTTTAGCAAAAAGTGAAGTGAAGCTTTTCATCTTTCACTTCCACCACAACACGACCACCCTTTTCTAATTTTCCGAAGAGAATTTCATGGGCCAAAGGCTTCTTGATTTGTTCATCGATGAGTCGGCCGACAGGTCGGGCGCCCAACTTATCGTCAAAACCATGACGTGCGAGCCACGCGAGAGCCTCTGGCATCACCTCAAGCTCCACTTTCTTTTCTACCAACTGGCCTTCGAGCTCCATCAAAAATTTATCGACGATGGATTCCACGTTAGTTGGTTTGAGCTTATTAAAGTGTACCACAGCATCCAGGCGGTTTCTGAATTCGGGGGTAAAAAACTGCCTGATCGCCTGGTCACGCTTGGCCGGATTAAGTCCCTTGGTCTGACCTGACAGACCAATCGAGCCCGCTTCCATGTCTTTGGCACCGGCATTTGAGGTCATGATCAAGATCACATTTCTAAAGTCAGTGGTACGGCCATTGGAGTCTGTGAGGGCCCCGTGATCCATCACCTGAAGCAGGATATTGAAAATGTCTGAATGGGCTTTTTCAATCTCATCCAGCAGCAGCACACAGTAAGGCGTCTTGTGGACAGAGTCTGTGAGGCTTCCCCCTTGCTCGAATCCGACGTAGCCCGGAGGCGCGCCGATGAGCTTGGAGACCGTGTGTTTCTCCATGAACTCGGACATGTCAAAACGCAGAAAGCTCACGCCCAGGGCCAGTGAGAGTTGCTTGGCGAGCTCAGTTTTCCCCACGCCGGTAGGGCCTGCGAACAAAAAGTTGGCAATCGGCCGCGTCGTGGCCCCAAGGCCTGAGCGGGAGAGGATGATGGAGTTGGTGACCTTCTCAATCGCCTCGTCCTGGCCATAGATCAGGAGCTTGAGGTCACGCTCAAGGTTTTTGAGCTTATCGCGCTCGTTGCCCGAAACACTCTTTTCTGGGATGCGGGCGATCTTTGAGACAATGTACTCGGCATCGGCAACCGTTGCCTCCATATCTTGGCGCCAGTCAGGCTTGAGGCGCAGGTAGGCACCCATTTCGTCGATCACATCGATCGCCTTGTCCGGCAGCTTGCGGTCAGAGATGTGTTTCTGGGCCAGGTCAACGGAAGCTTTGACCACTTCTGAAGGAATTTTGATCTTATGGTGGTCTTCGAAGCGGGACTTCAGGCCTTCGATGATCTGTACGGTTTCATCGTTGGAAGGCTCCAGTACATCGATCTTCTGAAAGCGACGGTTGAGGGCAGCGTCTTTCTCAAAATACTTGCGGTATTCCTCAAAAGTCGTAGAACCCATGCACCGGAGCGTCCCTTTGGAAAGGGAGGGCTTCAAAAGATTGGAAGCATCCATGCTCCCCCCGCTGGTGGCGCCAGCGCCGATGATGGTGTGGATCTCATCGATGAAGAGGATACTTCCCTCTTTTTCGTTTTTCTTCTCGAGGGCCTGCAGCACAACCTTCAGGCGCTCTTCAAAATCACCGCGAAACTTCGTGCCTGCCAAAAGCGAGGCCATATCCAGGGAATAGACCGTGGTTTTTGCCAGAGGCTCGGGGACCTTTTTATCCACAATTGACTGTGCCAGACCTTCGGCGATCGCCGTCTTCCCCACACCAGCGTCTCCCACCAGGATGGGGTTATTTTTGCGGCGGCGACACAGGATTTGAATGACCCGCTTGATCTCTTCGCTGCGACCGATGGTGGGATCAAGTTTCCCCGCCAGCGCCTCTTTATTCAGGTTGACGGTGAAATCGGCTAGCGCCTTCTCAAATTTCTCTTCTCGTTTGAACGGACCTTCACCGGAACCAGCTGAGGTGCCAGCCTCCTCGGTCTCATCTCCTCGATTAGCTGGTTTATCCACTCCGTGAGCGATTTTTTCCACGACGTCAACGCGTTGGATATTTTGTTTTTCAAGAAAATAAGTTGCATGGCTTTCCTTTTCGCTAAACAGTGCCACTAAAAGATTAATGGCCTGGATAGACTTTTTTCCAGAACTTTGAATATGGATCGCAGCTCGCTGGATCACTCGTTGGAGTGCCAGGGAAATTTCAGGTTGGTAGAAAATGCCATTCTCTTTTGCCGCTTCCCGAAGCTGCTCGTTTCCGAACTGCTTGAGATTGAGCTCATGAATCTCCTCGTCTTGGAGCAGAGAAAAATTAGAATCGTCATTAATGAACTTCTCGAGGTCCTGACGTAATTCATCAAGCTTTGCCCCACAGTCTTGCAGCACATCCACAACGGCGGCATCGTCCAGCATCGCCAAGAGAACGTTCTCAAGAGTGAGAAATTCATGCTTGCGTTCGTTCGCCTTGCGGATGGCTTTGTTGAGAATGAGTTCAAGTTGATTGCTGATCATAGAGAATCCTTAAAAGAGGATGGTGTATCTAGAATATGGGGGTGATTTGATTAAGCGCAAGGGTCTGACAAAGATTTGTCTTAGTCATCCATTGACTCAATGGAGCATTTTAAGGGATGTCCATTTTCACGAGCGTAGCGAATGACTTTTTCTTTCTTTGACTCGGCCACCTCAAAGGTATAAATGCCGCAAACGCCGTAACCGCGGGTGTGCACCTCGAGCATGATGGCCTGAGCCTCGTGGCGAGTTTTGGCGAAGAACTTCTGTAGCACGTGCACCACAAACTCCATGGTGGTGTAATCGTCATTGTGGAGGAGCACCTGCCAGGGCTTAGGCCGCTTGACCTTAGGCTTCTGTGCCACCGCAATACCGCTTTTTCCCTCTTCTTCGTGTGCAGACATGTATTGACCCTTAAAGTATTATAGTAAACATACAACAAATCTGAGGAGATTGGCACGTGTCAGAGCTAAGAGATCGCTTACAAAAAAATTACCGGCGTCTTGCTGCTCAGTTCCGCTCCCAAAAGGTTGAGGCCTGGAGGCTTTATGCCCAAGATATCCCTCGTTACCCCTACTTAATCGACGTATACAACAATTTTTGTCTGATTTATGACCAAGGTCGCTCCGATCTCGTCGCCGAGGAAGTCATCGAAGAACACCATAATGACGCTCTCCGTGCTGTGCAGGAAGTGCTCAATCTCAGCGCCGAACAGGTTATTTTTAAGAAAAGAGAGCGCCAAAAAGGCGAAAAGCAATACGAAATCATCGATCCTCGAGCTGAAGAAGTGCTGCTGATCCAGGAAGGTGAGCTGCGCTTTGAGGTCAATCTCAGAAAATATCTGGATACGGGCCTTTTTCTCGACCATCGCCCCTTGCGCCGGGAGCTGCAAAAGATTTCCCATGATAAGAAAGTGCTCAATCTGTTTTGCTACACCGGCTCTTTAAGTATTGCCGCCGCGGCTGGTGGGGCTAGCGTTGTGACCTCCATCGACATGTCTCGCACCTACCTGGACTGGACGCTTCGAAACTTTAAGCACAACCAACTCTCCTCCGGTCATCACCGCTTCGTCCAAGCCGACATCTTGGCGTGGCTCAAGGCTGACATCGAAGAGAGCTGGGACATCATCGTACTGGATCCACCAAGCTTCTCTAACTCTAAACGCATGGAAGATATCCTAGACATTGAACGTGACCACAGCTTCTTGATCAAAGAATGCATGAAGCGGCTCTCACACTCAGGTGTGCTCTTTTTCTCCACCAATAAGAGAAAATTTAAATTCGACTCTCTTCCCTTCAAGATCAAAGAAATCACACACTGGACCACGCCGATGGACTTTAAAGACACGGGGATTCATAAGGCGTGGGAGATCCGGCACAACTAATTGGGGAGTGAGAGATCTCGTTGCATGAGACGGGATTGAAACGTTTTCTTCTTCAGAGCTGCCGGATCTCTTGAACCAAAAAGCAGCACAGACTGCACCGGATGATGATCGGAGAGGTCACACTCTCTTTTTGAAGAATAGATGGCACGGAGAGGATATAACACCTCAGAGCTCAACGCCGCCGAGGACTCATTCTTCCTGAGTAGAATGTGATCCAGGTTCTCTTCACTTCCGTCGTAGTTTTTACCAAAGCAGTCCATCTTCTCCGCGAGAGTGTTGACCCATTTCATGTGATCGGCCAAAGGCTCTAGACCTAGAGCCAAGATCATCTCAGCGAATTCGACCTCTGCCTGACTATCAATATTTAAGTCGCCTGCAACGATCTGAGGGACTCCACTTTCGCGGAATTCATCGAGTAATCCTCTGCTCTGCTCGACCTGGGATCTTCTGACTGCGAAGATTTTTTCGCTATTACTCGACTGCATGTGAGTGCCAAGAATCTGGACCCGCTGGCCCTGCGGGAGCATCACTTCGATCAAAAGCGCTCCCTTGGTAGCCAGGCAGTCTGCGATGGCGCAGTCTTTGAAGTAAATCTGTCCCAGAAACTTGAATGGGTATTTCGAAAGGATCATCACGCCTGATGAAATGAACTTTAAAAATCCGCGCTGCTTCTTTTGGATCACATGGTGAGGATAAGCGCCAGAGAGATGCTTCAAGATTAGCTTCTTGTAGCGGGACTGGAAGGCTTCAGTGAGGACCAGCACATCATTTTCAGCGATCACCGAGCTCAGGGCGACGATCTGCAGGCTTGTCCGCTCTTTTTGCTTGGAAAACTTTATCGGTGCTGGAAGCATGTACACGTTCCACGCTAACATGCGAAGCTCTTCAGCATTAGAAGAGAATGAGATCAGGGCAAAGTCCAGTATTAGAAAGATACCCCTCAAGGCATTCATTAAACCCAGATCGTCTCACTCGGT
>JAJTIF010000141.1 GCA_021299675.1 Pseudomonadota bacterium
CGCGCGCATCCCCGTTACCCTGCGCCATGGCGGTAATCGGGCATTCTACTCAAAGGCCGCTGACTATATCCAAATGCCTCTCCGCGAGGCCTTTCGCGATGGCAGCCAATATTGGGCAACACTTGCCCATGCGCCCGCCCATGCCTCCCGTCATGAGACCCGCCTCAATCGCGATTTCGGTCAGACCCGCTTTGGTGATGCAGGCTATGCCTTAGAAGAGCTTGTCGCAGAACTTGCCGGTGCCTTCATCGGAGCCCACATCGGCCTGCCCGCAGACCACCTTGAAGATCATGCGGCCTATATTGATGGATGGCTCAGAGCCCTTGGCGATAATCCATCGTCTTTCCTGACTGCCGCGAGCAAAGCGCAAGCTGCGGCTGACTGGGTGCTGGGTGAGATGGAGGTGGACTAGAGCATGTGCCTATTAACTAAAAAGCAGACGCTTTTAAGGTCCGATTTCGGCAATAGTTGACCGAAATCGGACTAGAAGGTTTGGGGCTTGGCAAGCTAAAGCAAACAATCAGCGGCAAACCGTCCCGCGCGCAATAGGCTTCTTTTATTGGAAGGCTCAGAAAAAAGAGAGCATGTAAAAGGATAAAAGAAGCCTATCGGCGACCTCCATGGTGTGAGGGATGTGCTGGGCGGCTATGTGTGCCAATTGCGAAGTCAGCTGGCTCTAAGCGCTTACTTTTTCGTTCCTTTAAAGGCGCTGACTACCTTTTGACCTAATTTAAATGCGCTGTACTCACGAACCTTCATGACCGGATCTAGCTTGGTATCGAACACGTGATTGACGTAGTTTGAAAGCGTCTTGACGCTTATCGCCAAGATTAGCTCGAGCACTTGATGCTCGCTAAAGCCAGCTGCAAGGAAACGCTCCACCTCAGCTTTCTCCGGCATGCCACGTGATAGCAAAAATTGGCGCGTGAATTGCGACAAAATCTCCAGCTTAGGATCCGTCAATGGAAGGCCGTCACGTATTGCGTCGGTGAATTCACGCGGGACGCCGCCAAGATCTGCCAAAAGACTATGTGCAGCGACACAGTAATCGCAGCCGTTTTCCCTGCTAATAACCAGAAAGACGATTTCTAATTCGGTAGCCGTGAATGTGGTTTGCTCACGCAATAGTCCATAGCCATGCAAATAGGTGGACAAAACAGCCGGAGTGTTTGCCATAGCAAGATACATATTGGGCAGCATGCCCTTAGCTGCCTTTTTTCCGGCATCAAGCAAGGCGTTTGCTGCTGGGTCAATCGATCCTTTTGGATCGATCAGCGGCAAAGTGATTTGATAATGTGACATTATTGGCTCCTTTTCAGAAAGTGAGCTGCAATTTATTGGCACTGCGGGAACCCCACCAGTGGCGGATACGACAGTTTTCATGCAATATACGCCAATGTTTCAAATTTCAGTTCTCTTGGCCGATGGGGCGCTATCTGCTCCTGCTTCAATAACATTGGACATGCTGCGCATGTCGGAATTGGTCGTTGGGCGGCCCTTATTTGAAGTGCAATGTCTAACACTCTTAGAGTCCACTGCCTCAAACCCATCGTTTGGCGGGGCCCTGCCTCTTACCCAAATTCCTGACCGAGAGCTAACGGCAGTTATCGTCCCAGGGCTAGGTCTGGGATGTTGGCCTGATCCTGAGATTTTGCTTCAGTCTGACATGGGCCAAATGGCTGTGGAGATGCTCAAAACTGCTCATCACGATGGTGCTTGGATCGCAACATCCTGCGCTGCAACGTTCTTGGCCGCTCAGGCCAAACTATTGGATGGTGGAAGGGCTACCACGAGCTGGTGGTTGGCCCCGCAGTTCCGGTCAAAGTTTCCCGCGATTGATCTTCAAGAAGACGCGCTAACAACCGAGTTTGGCAGGGCGCTGTGCGGCGGGGGGATGCTCTCCCATATCGAGCTCATGCTCTTGCTCTTAGGAAAACTCCTCGATTCCGCAGTGGTAGACCAAGTCGCACGCTATAGCGTCAGTCCTCGACGCGGACCTCAGTCTGCACAAGCGCGCGTAACAGATCTCGTCATTAAAGACCCTTTAGTCGTAACGCTTATCGCAGAAATTCAAGCAAACATCGCATCGCCTCTGCAGGTGACGAACTTGGTAGATCGCCTTTCAACAAGCAGCCGTACGCTGGAGCGGCGGGTTCAGGCGGTATTTGGACTATCGCCAATTGCCCTCATTCAACGCATACGCTCCGAAGTTGCCATTGAATTGCTACAGTCAACGGCCAGACCACTTAAATGGGTAGCTGAGCAGGTCGGCTATAGCGATGAAAACACGCTCCGGCAGCTGCTCATTCGAACAACAGGCTTGACGCCAAAAGCTATTCGGAGGCTTGGGTAAGTATTGTTGAGAATGCGCGTTAGGCGTTGGCAAGTGGCAACAATTGGCCGATAGCAGTTAACCAGCAGTACCAAGCCTGTTGCTTACAAGCAGCTAGTGCAGAGTGTCGGCCAAGCTGTGGACTTTCTGGAATTAGCAAAGACTTGGACATTTGAGGCGTTTCACCCAGAGACCATATTTAAAGCGGGCCGAATGTCTTAGTTATTTATGAGATCTAAGTGCGTGTAACCGAGGGCGTGCGCGCACCGTATCCAACAAAAGTGACTCCTGATTTGAAGGTCCTTGCTTGGAGAGTGATTATGAAAACCTGTGATCCGCAACCCGAACTTCTCCATCAAATTGTGACGGCCATGGCCCTAACATTTGC
>JAJTIF010000184.1 GCA_021299675.1 Pseudomonadota bacterium
ACTTCAATGGAGCGCGAGAAGTGCTTCGGGATATCGATAAGTCGGTGGAGAGTTTTTACCAATTGGCAGACTCTCGTAATGACTTACTCGTGGTGGTCTCTGGTGCAGCTGGGATCGATCTGGAGTTTCCTTTGGAAGGAAAAGATTGGCAGAAGTTTGATATGAAAGGTGCCGAGGTCTATCCACGCAGAGGTGAACTGAGTGTCCCGGTGTTTGCTCGGGGGGCGCGCTCAGAAAATTTCTGTGGCTTCTACGAGGAGAGTCAGCTCTTCGACCGTGTCCTCAGTGGACCAAAGCAGCAAGGACTTGAGTTAAAAGTCATCAATCCATTTAATTAATAGGGTCTTTTGTGAAGGGCGCCTTGAGGTCATCACGATTGATCTCATAGGTTTTCTTGCAATAATCACACTTCGCTTCCAAGGTTTGTTTACCAGCAAAAAGAGCCTCGGGGTCTTGGGCAAAGAGCATCCGGAGATTATCTTGCATGCGTTCAAGAGAGCAGGGGCAATAGAATTCCACATGGCGACTTGAGAGATAAGCGAAGCCTTTTTTCTCGAAAGGTTTGACGACGTGTTCAACGCTCGAAAGGTTCTGCTGGAAGATCTTATCAAAAAAGTCTTCGTGGGTGGCGATGTATCGTTCGAGAGACAAAGTGCCGTCTTTGAGTTCCGAATTCACGTTCAGCTTTGGAAGCTTATGGATCAGGAGACTTTGGTCACTATGAGGTGAAACAATCGCTTTGGCATTGGCCTGGTAAGACTCCTCGATCAGTTTATTAAAAACATTATTACTTTGTTCTTCGTGAAAACTGACGACGGAAGTGTAGGGAGTTTTTCCATGGGGAAAAAGCTTTGTGACCCGTGTAATTCCGGTGATTTTATCTGGGAAAGTCTCGAATTCCTCCGGAATGAGAAGTGTCCGCACGAAACCGGCAAAGTTCGTTTCAATCTTTAAGCGAAAGAATGGTTCAGAGGAATCAAGGTAGAGCCCAAGGCTCTCCCCGGATTTGAGAAAACTAATCAGAGGAATGGCGCCTAAGACCGAATCACGAAAGAACGCGAAGCCATCCCCTCTGAGGTTGTGCGTTATTGCCAAATCATGCACCAGTTTTTGACCATCAAAGAAATGAATGGCGATACCCTGTGCAGAATCAAGAAAACTATAAAGGCGGCTGTCTGTAAGCATCCCAAAAAATTACGTTAAAGTTCAGAGAATGTCAGTACTTTCAGAAAACGTTGGGTGTATTATCACAGAAATGTTAAAGGTCATTGGATATCAACATTCTGCAAAACTCTTCTCAAACCTCCAGTCTGAACTAGGTCCAGATGCGACTTTGATTGTGACCGCTAACCCTTTAAAAGCAGATAGCTTAAGACTTAAATGGGCGACTCACGGAAAAGTCGATGTCGTGACCTTTTCAAAGTTTTCATCGACTCTCGCTGAGAAACTCAACCCGAATGAAACTAAAGTTGCTTGGCGCAAATCACGACTTCTTTTGCAGCTGAATGCCTTCAAAAACTTACTCCCTCAGGGCAAGGAATTAAGCTACTCGGAGTTTAAGGCAGCGTACCAGATATTCTCTGATCTGAGAGCTTACGTTCCAACGCAAGAATTCCCCGACGAGATTCTGCAGCACTTGGATGAGAATGTCTCTCTCGTAGCACAGCTCTTTCACCAGGCGGCAAGAAGCCTAGAGATCCTTGATGAACATACGGGCACTCAATTCCTCGCCGAAGAACTGCGCAAGCCAGAGGGGATAACGCTGGATCAACCGGTGGTCATCTTCGAAGGGTTTAGTTTTCTCACCCCGGTACAGATCTCTTTGGTAGAGGCACTTGCAATCCGCCACAAAGTCCTCGTCCCTGTGCCTCAATCGGTTCTTGATCAGGCACACCCCTTTGATTGGGTCAGTATCATCAGAGACGGCGCTGACGAATACCTTCCATCCCCAGCGAAGAATGATTCACCACAAGACTTTAAGCTGCAGCTTTACCCTTCAGGATCTCTGCTGGCCCTTCTTAAAACAAAATTTGAGCATCTTGAGACGCCAACCCAGCTGCTTCTTTCAGCAAAGAGGCTTGATGCCATAATAGAGCAGGGAATTCCTCTGGAGTTCTATCAGAAGAAGACATCCGTGGATGTGCTTGCGGAAGAGCGGGAGAGAGTCTTTTCGATGCTGGAGAAGAGATGCCTCGGTGGTGCAAAAACTGCTGGTGCCATTGATATTTTACCGGCCATTGATGAGATGATCGGTGAATTCAAGAAGAGCCCGACGCTCACAAGTGCTCGATCCTTGGCCGTCTTGCAGCTCATTAAGTCGGCTTGTCTCTCTGTACCAAAAATTTTAGACCAACAGAAAATGGATGCCTTCTTTTTTCAACTTCTGCAGGAAGTGGTCGCCCTCGATTCTCCTCGTAATAATCTTATTTCGATGTCGCCAACATCGCTGGCCGTTAATCTTCTGACCATCCAAGACACACATCTCCTCGAACCAGATAAGCCAGTTCTCCTCTGTATCGATTCCCAATTCCAGAGTCTGATGAGCCAGAATCGAGCCTTTTCGCCGAAGCTCGAAAGAGAACTCGCAAAACTGGGACCAGTCAGAAGACCCGAACTTGAGTTTCTTTATATTGAAGCGAGCCTGTCTGAAGTCTGGCTCCATCCTCAGTTGGAGATTCTGGTTGAAGAGGGAGTGCTTGAGCACGATCTGGGATGGAAAAAAATATTTTCCAAAGCTGAGCCAACTTTCGCCACTGCTACACCCCTGCTCACAGAAGTGGTGCCAGATTTTTCGTTCTTTAAGTCTGAATCCCTCCCTCATAGCACAAACCTTATTTCCGCTTCGCGGCTGCAGGATTACCTTGATTGCCCGAAGAAGTACCACGCCTCGAGAGTCGCAAAAATTACCCCGATGGTGACACAGGTTTCCGAGGTTGATGTGATGAACCTTGGAAATATCGAACATGAGTTGATTAAAATCGGGTGGGAAAACGGAGAGTCTTGGTGGAGCGAAATTTCGAACCTTGAAGCAGAAGCCAAAAGACTGATGGTGGAGAAGTTTGGTTTTTCTCAATTGAGTCCGATCACCCTTGCTGGTGCCGCACACGAGGCGAGCCTTTACAGCCTAAACGGTCTTGGTGCCCTCAAACGATTGACCTCAAAGTTGCCCGAGAGCCGTCTGGAGTTTGCCATCAAACTTGACCGCTCGGCAGGCCGCCAAGGGGAGATCGACTGTCTCGTGCGGAGTCCACGAACAGATTTCATCATCGACTTTAAACGCTCGAAGGGGCAAAACCCAAGTCTGCGTCAGTTCCAAGCAAACTTCTCAAAAATTCAGCTTTGGTTTTACTTAAACTCCATTCCCCTTGAGTCGTCAAAAGACTACGGTGTGGGCTATCTTTTTTTGAAAGATATTGAGGAATCTTGGATCCTGACTTCGGAGGATGCGTGTGCGCTTCTCGAGGAAGATTTTCCCAACCGGGTCGCCGCTTGGAAAGACTTCGGCGTTCAGTTTGAAAGCTACCGGCTCTTCGAAGCCTCTGCTCTTGAAAAGTGGCGCCATGAGGTGAATTTTCTCCCGCAGCCAAGCTCCAAGAAAATTTGTACGTTTTGTGATCTGAGTGCTCTGTGTCCGAAATCCTCTATCGATGACGAGGAGGAGGAGTCATGAGTCGATCCCCTAACTTTGAGCAGAAGCCAGCGATCGAGCATTTGGGAGGGAAGCTTCTGAGTGCCGGAGCTGGATCTGGCAAGACTTTCGTATTAATTGAACACGTCAAGCACCTCACTCGAATCTGGTCCAGTGAATGGCGAGGGGCGAGATCTATGAACTCGCTCGCGGATTACCTTGCTGAACGGTACTCGACCCTTGTGCTCATGACCTTCACTCGCTTAGCTGCGGGTGAGATTCATGTGCGCTTGAGTGATCAGATCGAATCCCTTGTTGCCAACTGTCCCATGGAAGAAAAAGAAATGTGGCTGGCCGCTCAGGAGTCACTGGGATTTCTGACCGTGACTACGATCGATGGCTTTTTCTATAAATTGGTGCGGCAAGGGTATTTCCCCGGTCTTTCACCTGAAACACCCATCATCATGTACGAAGCGAAGCGGAAGATGATTCTCGAATCATTTGACCTATGGTGGGAAAAAAATTTCCAGAGAATTCCTTTCGATTATCAACGTGACGCCTCCATGCACCGCAAAGATCTGAGTGAGTCTTTCGTGAAAATCATGGGCGATCCAACGCTGCGGACATCTTGGTTAGATTTCAAAATTGAAGATGTCGCTCCTGAGAATCTTCACTTTATGCTGAAGCCGATTGAGGGGATCTGCGGCTGGAACGCCTTCATCCGTCGCTCCGTGGAGATTCCTGAAGAGGCGCGAAAAAATAAATGGGCGAAGATGGCCGAGGCGCTCAACGCTCGCCCTAATCCTATCGAGTCTTGGGCTGATCTTTTGGATTGGTATGAGTTCTGTCAAACCGAAGTTGCGAACACAGTTCATAATTTTGGAAAAGCCAAAGCCCTCGTTGAGGACTACTTCGCCGATTATAAAGAGTTCAAAAAATCAATCTTGGACTGGGGAGAAAGTTTCACGCACTATCAGGCGCATTTTGAGTCTCGTATCAAGCCCTGGCTTCTCACCCTTAAGGACCTTGTGGTTTGGTTGGATGAATCTTCGGATCCGGGTCTTGGACTCACCTACGGTGACCTCGAGTACGAGGTGTTGAGGAATCTTCGGGATAAGTCCTTGGCTAAGCGGATCGCTAGAGACTTTACCTACTTCATTGTGGATGAGTTTCAGGACACTTCACTTGTGCAGTACGAGGCCCTTCGTCTCCTCACGCTCGATCAAACTGAGCGCTTGTTCTGCGTCGGTGACCCAAAGCAGGCGATCTACGGTTTTCGAGGAGGGGAGCTTGCAGTCTTTGAAAACCTCTCTAAAGATTTAGGTGAGAAGAATAACCTGCTGATGTCGACGAACTATCGATCTGAGAAAGCCGTGATCGAATTCAATAACCATCTCTTTAGTTTCCTTTTGCCACTGGGCAACGGCTGGAAAGGGAGAGATCCCTTCACGGTGAAGATGAGTGAACAGTCGGTTCCGGAATCGGCTGATGCAGCAGGTGGGAAAATCACAGAATTGAATCTGCTCTTGCCTCCGGTGGTGCAAGTGAGACCTGAGTTGGAAGTGAAGAAAAATCCTACCTGGCGTCATAAGGATTTAGACTTGTTTGAAGCCCAGGCTTTCGCGGACCTCATAGCTGAGCGCTTGCGTGAGAGTGAGCAGACGACGATCGCAGTCCTGTACCGAAAGCTCGAACCCTCGAAGGTTCTCATCGGCGAACTTATCAAACGCGGTATTGGTTTCACTTCTCAGGCCAAGGTCCCGTACAACCAGGATCCCTTGAGTGGTATTCTGCTGGCGCTTCTCCAAGATGAACTCGCTGAAAAAAAAGGTCAGTGGGCCAGCTACATGCTGACAGGCTACCTTTCAGTACTCGGATTCAGTCCCAACCCAGAGTTAGAGAAGGTGTGTGCTCAGTTTCGACAGGACCTTCAACTTTTTGGCATTTCTGTCAGTTTTAGTTTATTCTTGGAGAGGATCCATCTTTCTAATGCTCTTCCTGAAGGAAACTTACAGGCACTCCTTGAGCTGATGACCATTTCACAAAACAACATAGAGACGATCTACCAGCGCTTGAAAGCGAAGGCTGAATTGAGCTGGTCAGCGAACTTTCGTTTCGGTGAAAAAGCTCATCGAGTGATCATCCAAAGCGCCCATGCCTCGAAGGGCCTCGAGTACGATCATGTGTTCGTCGGGGGATCATTTACCAATGGGAAATCCAAGCCGGATCGCTCTTGGGCAGGATCCTTCCCTGGTGCCGCACTTTGGATCGAAAACCCCCTACTTCGGGAACGGCGCAAGACCATCAGTTTTCAGTTCGAGCAGCTCATCGGGACTCACAAAGTTTTTTCAGAGGCAAAACGGCTTTTGTATGTGGCCTGTACTAGGGCGAAAAAAGAACTCGTTCTGCTCCGGGCTACGGCACAGAATGATGAACTCAAGCTCGATGACAAATCTTGGTCACGGGCACTCGAGCTTTTTCTTTCTCAGGCAACGTTGGTGAGAAACCAAAAAATAGTTTCATTTGAGAATGCTCCAGAAATCCAAGAGACTTCGTCTCAGCCATTCTTCCACACTAATAATCTGGGGATGGTGGAAAAGCTTCGAGACTCTGCTCGTCTTTATGGCATTGTTCCAGAACTCTCAGCCACGAAACTAAATTCTTTGATGGATTGTCCTCGGCAGTTCTACTACAAGAATGTGCTTAAGCTCGACGAAGAGCTCGTGAATAAATGGTCTGAGGAGGAGTCCACAGAAGTAGCCGTTTCATCGAGCCAGCGAGGCAGTGAAATCCATTTGGCCCTCATGGAAGCGGTGGAGCACAACATGGTGATCCCACTGAAATATGTGAATCATCCTTACAAAACACAGATCGAGTGGGCGCTTGGTCACC
This sequence comes from Pseudomonadota bacterium, assembly GCA_021299675.1. GTDB lineage: Bacteria > Bdellovibrionota > Bacteriovoracia > Bacteriovoracales > Bacteriovoracaceae > UBA6144. The sequence continues at coordinate 6,521 of JAJTIF010000184.1, forward strand.
TGCATTTAGTAAAAGAGAAAAATTCCAGTGCGCAGTTTCTATGTGAAAAGCCCATGAAGTTTCCCTTCTTTGGATTCATGCTTTCGGGTATTCCCGATCTTGTAATACGTGAGACAAAAACTCAAATATGGGACTATAAGACGGGTCGCCGCAAGCCAGAGACAGAAAAGAAATACTGGCAGCAGCTCATGATCTATGCCTATGCGTTTTGGTCAACCAAGCTCGAAGACCTTCAGTCAGATATTTCACTAACCCTTTGTTATGTGGATGAAAAAACTCTCGTCGAGAAAGTTGTGAGTTGGGATCAAGTGAACACGGAACTTTTTAGTGTGTGGAGCAAGCTGAGTGACCTGAGTGTCGCTAACACAGAAGCCTGTGGCTACTGCCCCTATCAAGAGATTTGTCCTCGTTAACTTGCGCGCCATTTTCATCGTGTTATCATATATATAAGCGCGATTTAGCACTTGTTTCTTAGGATGAGGACATGATGAAGATCTATTTTAATTTTATACTGCTGCTCATTTCTTTCTCTACCTTGGCTAGTGAATCATCGGTGTACGATTTTTCTTGGCTCGATAAGGATAAAGAAGTTTATGTCCTTCAAAATCGAAAATTTCGAAAAGATGGCCGGCTCTATTTTAGTGTCAATGGCATTAAGACCTTGTCCGGTGCGTTCGTTGATTCTTACGGCGCCAGTGGGCGAGTGGGATACTTCTTCAAAGAAGACTGGGGAGTTGAATTTCTCTATTCCAAGTACACGGGTGAAGAAAATGATACGGCGAAGGGAGTAAGAGCGCAGTCCACCGTACCCTTTTATCGAAAAATGGACACGATGATGGGTGGTATTATTTGGTGGTCACCGTTCTATGCCAAGATTAATACCTTCAATTCAATCTTCTACTATGACTGGATGTTTGGTTTAGGTGTGGCTCAAGGCCAAACACAAGATAATAGAAATTTATTTCTACCAGGAAACCCAAGTACTCTTACCACAGAGGCAGTGACCGGTGGTGTGTGGGCCACTTCGATGCGCTTCCACCTCGATCAGGCGTGGAGTGTTCGCCTTGATCTTACTGGATTTCATTACAATGGAACCAAACAAGTCACTGCTGCTCAGAAATCAACAGACCTATTCTCAAACTACGATTTTAGCGTCGGTTTAGCTTTTGCATTTTAAAGAAGGGAGAACAGGATGTTCCACCGCTTGGCATTTTTAATAATTTTCTTAAGCCTCAATCTACAGGCCCAGTCGATCGGTAATGCCCAAAAGATTTGGGAATCAAGCTCCGGTGCTGCGTCCTGGCGAGGGATTGTGATCAATCTTGTCCGTGCGGGCTATCCCTTTTCTGCGCTCCCTTTCATGAAGAATTATCTGATTCAAAATCGCTCTGCCATCGACAGCGAATTGGATGAGGTTTTTGAAGATCTCATCGCCGCGACAGGCATCCGCCCCTTCGAAACCCTTCCCGACAATGTTCTCGGTCAGTCTCGCTCTTCTGTGGTGAGATACATCCTCGCCAAGAAACACTTCAGGAAAGCGCGCTGGAGTCAGGCGCTGGAAGAAGTCCAGAGAGTGAACGCCAACCATTCCATCTACCCTTATGCGGTTCATTTGAAAGCGGCGATCCATTCCATTCAGGGTAATAACCAAGAAGCACGATCCGATTACCAAGACTGCGTCAATTACTCACGCTCACGATCAAATGGTGAGTCTAATCTCGCCAAAAGACACCAAATGCTAGCAAACCGGGACATGTGTCTGGCGGGCCTAGCGCGAACGGCGTTTAATATCAAAGACCACGCAGCAGCTGATCTTCTCTATCTTGATATTCCCAAGTCCTCACCCGTGTGGCCCACGATCTTGTTCGAAGAAGCGTGGAACAGCTATTACTTGAATAATTATAATCGGACCCTCGGTAAACTGGTGTCCTATAAAGCGCCTGTCTTTGATTTTATCTTTAATCCTGAAATTGAAATCCTTAAGGCCCTGAGCTACCTCAAGCTCTGCCTCTATAATGATGTGAATAAGACAGCGGAAGACTTCTTCTCGAAGAACATGGCGCCGGCAAAATCCCTGCGCCAATTCATTGTGTCTCACGGCAGTGACTACAACTACTACTACAAGCTTGCGACCTCTTATGAGCAAAACAAAGTCGCTAAAGATCTGCTCGTCCAAAATATCCTCCAAAGCATCGTCAAGGACCAAGCCTGGATTGAGATGCGCGCGGCCTATCTTCAGGCGATGCTGGAATTTGGTAAAATCCGTGACTCGGGTTCGAGTCGCTTTAACATTGCTCTGATGACCAATATTAAAGAGGTGGTTGGCCACTATCAGATTCTTCTTGGCAGCTACGCTCAGTCTCAGTTCCAAGAAAAGTACAACCAGCTCTCTACCTCATTACAAGATATGAGTTTCATTAAGCTCGAGGTGCTTTCACGCAAAAAGCAGTCGCTCTATGAATCAAAGAGCCTTGAAGGTAAGCGTGGCGACATAAAATACATTGATCGCAACGAAAAACAGTATTTCTGGGATTTTGACGGTGAGTTCTGGGCGGACGAGCTTGGAGACTACGTTTTTGCATTGGGGTCTGAATGCTAAGATATTTATTCTATCTCCTTCTTCTTCTAAGTGCCGTTTCAGCCTTTGCCCTCGACGAGCGCCGGGCCCGTATTATTGCGGTCATCAACGAAGAACTCGCAGAAGTAACTCGACTGTCGCAGCAGAGAAATAACCGAGACCCCGAGCTCTTGCTCCGGGTGGCAGAACTCCACTTGGAGAAAGCACGCCTGACGAGAGAAGACGAAAATGAAAAATTTCTTGAGCTTCCCGTAGAGAAGAGAAGAACGGTTAACGAAAACCAATACTATGCTGGTTCGACACGAAGCTTTCAGAATGCCAACCAGTATGCGACAGCGGTGACAAAATCTTTCCCAAGTTATCGTGACATTGCTGATGTTTACTACATTCTTGCCTTCAATGCCCGTGAACTGAAGAACTACAAAGACTCTGACAAGTATTTTGCACTCGCGCGCAAGAAAGCTCCTAAGGGCAGTAAGACAGAGAAAAAAGCTAAGCTGGCCCTCGCTGATTCATACTTTAATAAAGCCAAATTCTCAAAGGCCATCCCTCTTTACGAGTCGGCGTTGTCTGGACTCAATGAGTCCTGGTGGACCAAAGATGCCTTTAATCTCGCTTGGTCATACTACCGAGTGAAAAATTACAGCAAAGCCATCTCGCTGATGCATGAGATCCATAAACGCTCCGGTGATTCTAAATACATCAATATGAAGTATTTCGTTGAGAGAGACCTCGTGAGTTTTTATGTGGATGCCAAACGCACCAATGAAGCCGTTGAATGGTATCGAGCTCAGGGCATCGATTATTCAAGTCATCTCATTAAGATTATCAAGGTTCAAACCGCTCAGGGGAAGTTCACTCAAGCAGAGCAACTCTTAGGAGAAGCAGCTAAGATTCAGACCTCACCAGACAAGCGCATCGAGGTGCTCTTTCTGCAGTTAGAACTCTCAGATAAATATAATAAAATTCCAAGCCATCTCAAAGCAGCGAGTGAGCTGACGGAGGCATCTCTCAAAGGAAGACTGAACTCAGATCAGATCAAAATGCTTGATTATCAGATTTCTAAGAAAGCAGCCGAGACGCAAAAAGCCGCCGCTTCACCAATCTATAAAGATGTGAAGAAGACTCGTCTCTCTCGAACTCGCCAAGCCATCTCGTACTTTGGACTCCTGGCAAAACTTAAACCACAAGCCAAAGCTGAGCCGATATTCTTTCAAGGTGAAACCTCCTACGCCGCTGAGCAACTCTCAGAGTCTATGAGTTATTACCTACGTGCCTTCGAGGCTGGCAAAAATGAAAAGAATAAGAAAATAACCTCTCAAGCCATGGAAGGGATGCTTGCGACTTTAGGCAACAAAGGACTTTCACCCAAACAAGCGGATCAGTTCTACGTCCCCGTCTATACGGCCTACCTAAAGGAAGACCCCAACTCAGCACGGGCGAAGATAATCCGTCAGAAGCTCTTTAAGGTTTACATCGACCGCAAAGACTTTAAAAATGCCGAGCAGGTTCTTTCTGACTACGCGCAACTCCATCCCGATGACTTTAAGTCTCAAGAAGTCATGCTCGCAAGCTTAATGGATGATGCCCGTAGCAAAAAAGATTTTAACCGCTTCAAAGGCTTCATCGTCCAGATCAATGAAGGTAAGTACAAAGTCTCAAAGAAGTACGGCGAAGCTTTACGCCAGATGATGACGAAGATTCAAATTGAAGACGCGCAGAACGCCCTCGATAAAGGTGACAAGGCGTTCGCCCTGAAGAGCTATATTCGGATCTATGAAAACCCAGAAAGTACTGTGCGAGCTAAAGCGAACGCAGCCTACAACCTTGCGGCCCTCTACTACGAAGCCAATGATCTAACAGAGAGCTATAAGTGGGGAGCAGCGGCCCTTAATGAAATGAATGATGCTGAGGTGAAACAGTTCTCCGCTTCCTTCTTGGCCATCGGGACGAATCTCTTCCTACGTCAGCGCTTCCAGCAATCAGCCGATCTTAATACCCGCACGCTGGCCAAGCTTTGCAAGCAGGGTGACGCTTCAAAAAACACAGCGTTCAAGAACGCGAGTTTTTTGTGGCTCGCCGAAGGACTCATTGAGAAAACCGAAGAAGTTATCAATATAGGAACTAAGTGCGGCATCGACATCCAAACGCTGAATGAAGTTCGCATCGAGCTCGCCAAGGAATATCAAAAACTTTCTCGCTGGGAGAGCCTAGAAGCCATTCTGCCTCCAGTGGTGGCCAGTAAGTCTCAGGCACCCCTTACAATCATCTACCTCGAGTCGCTTCGTCGAAGCTACGCAGGCCTTGGAGACTCGCAAAGAGCGATGTCACTTGGAAGCCAAATTTTAGAGATCTATAGAAGTGCTAAAGCTAAGAACCAAGACATCCCAGTTGAAGCACTCGATATCATCGCTATGGGGCTCATGCCTAAGCTTGAGCAAAAGCAGTCGCAGCTTGATTCGATTGTCCTGAATTTTCCGGAAGACACATTCAACAACCAGGTTAAACGAAAACTATCCATCCTCGATTCCCTGACGGGGGATGTGAATGAGATACAAAAAACAGGATCTGGAAAGGGAATTGTGCGTGCATATAAAATCCTGATTAATAGCTATGAGAAGTTCGCTTCTGAGTTGAGTCGCTTTACCCCTGAAGGCAAAAGCGAAGACTACGTGACGAGCTTTAAAAAAGCCATGAGCGGGGTCTGGACACCCATCCTTCAGACAGCGCTCAAACGCCGCCAGGAAGTTAAAGAATTGATTGTCTCAAACAACATTCTCTCGGACGATAACAATGAGATGCTCTCTCCCCAGGGAACAAATCTAGTGGCACAGTTTCGTCTCCAGCAGAATCTGGTCTTGATGGATCGTGGAGGTGCTCAGTGAAAGCTATTCCCCTAATGATATTAGTCACACTTGGTAGTTGTGGATCAAATTCAAAGAAGTCTGAAAGCACGGATCCTGCTGCCGGCGTTAAGCTTTCGAACCAAGACTTTAAGAAATCTAAGCCGGTTGCCTACACACCCACACAAGATAGATACTCTGTGCAAGGGGGGAGTGCTCTGGGCTCAGAGACACTCTCGCAGCTTGATTCAAAAACAATGGGTCAAGTGGCTACTGATAAAGATCCTATGTCAGTGATGATGGCGCAGTGTTACCGTGGAGACTTTGAGAGCGCACTTAAGATCGCAGATAGTATTTTTAACTCCTTTCAAAAGCACCCCTCCTACTGGAACCAACTAGGATCTTGCCACCTCCTAAAGGGCAATGAGCGCAAGGCCCTTCTTTTTTATAACAAAAGTCTCGAGGTTAAAGCTAACTACGCGCCTGCCCTGAACAACATTGGTGTCATTTACAAGCGAAACGGGCAAGACCAAAAGGCCCACGTGGCTTTTGACAAAGCCAGCAAGAGCAGTCGATTTTCTAAAACCCCACGCTACAACCTAGCTTATCTCTATCTCCATAATGGGATCGCCGAAAAAGCTTTTACTCTTTTCTCAAGCCTCTTAAGTGAAAATCCCTCTGAAATTGAAGTCCTGATTGGTGCCGCCAATAGCAGTGCTTTGACGGGCCGTTGGGCACAGGCGCTTGAACTTTTCATGAGAGTACCGGATCAATACCGTTCACGCAGTGACGTGGGACTTAACATGTCGCTTGCGGCTTATCAGATGAATAAGAGAGATGTAGCACGACAGATTCTTTCGAACACCAAGGTTTCAGATGTTGATCGTGGGTATTTTGCACAGCTTAGTAAGGTAATAGGAGAATAGATATGAGGTTATTTATCATACTTGCCCTTCTTTCATTTTCTGTGTTCGCTCAGAAAAGCTCTAAGAGCGTAAACTACGAATATAAAAAATTCGAAAGATTCGATTTCGAAGAAATTGGCGTAGAGGGTGAGTCGGGAGCTCCTGGGGATCTTTCGATCGCTCCGGCACCTCGAAAGAACTACGGGAATCGTCTTCCAGAAAGAAAAAGTTTTAATAAAGAAGTAAGAAAGTCCGCTAGCGGAATTAGATAAAAAAGGATTTTTGAGTGGAAACCCAAAAAAACACAGCCAAGCTTCTCTTTAGGATTAAGCCTAAGACTCCGCAATTGAAAGTGCGGGGAGATGTGATCGGCGAGGGCCGTCTTCTGGTTGGCCGAGCAGAGTCTTGTGACATCATTCTCGACTACGATTCTGTCTCTGCGGTCCATGCAGTCATCGAAGTGCATGAGAACAGTGCAAAGATCTATGATATGAACTCAACCAATGGTACATGGGTAGGAGGCAAGCGAGTCATCGTTTCAGACCTAAAACCGGGAGATACCTTTAGCTTAGCTGACATTGACCTTAGTTTCCTCGCGTATCGCTCCGAGGACACACTCCCGCCAGTACTTGAGTCACTCGAGCCTGCGAAGGGAACAGCTTCCACCAAAGTTGTTAGGACTCCTGATCTCCCCGAGATTCCCAAGAATCTCCCTAAGACAGCACCGAAAGTAGAAAAGTCCGATGCACCTTATGTTATGTATCCACTTGCTTCGGATCCTAAAGCTGATAGTACCGAGTATATCTTTGAGGACCTGGCAACGATCTATCCGATTTTTAAATACGATACCTCTAAGCAGGCCGTTGAAATTATTATTCTTTTTAAAGACCGCGTTTATTCTGTCGACTACCTTCCTTCAAAGGATGGGATCTATCACTTGGCGGGGTATAACCCAGGCGCAAGTGATTTAGAGTTTCCTTATCTAGGGAAAAAGGAAAAGCAGCACTTCGTGGACGTGAAGGGTGGACAGGTCTCGGTCCATAAACTTCCGGGCTATGAGATATTCTATCTTTCCGAGAATCAATCGAAGTCGGTCAATCAGGGCATCGGTATCATCGACTTGAAGCCTAAAGATATCCTGCGCTTTAGTAATAGTGATATTCAAATTTATCTGAGAAACGTTGAAGCTCCACCAAAGGTGGCAACGGCTCCAATCATTCGCCGTGATCCTGTACTGCGCAAATATCTTTGGATGTTTTTTATCATTTTGACTGCCTTCAGTAGTGCGATCCAGTTTGCGAACTTCGAAGAAGAGAAGAAAGAGGAAGTGGAAAAGGCACCGGAGCGCCTAGCAACGATTCTCTATAAGCAGAAGCTGATGGTGAACACAAATAAAGCAGCAGAGAAGACAGAAGATAAAAAACCTGAGCAGCAAAAAGCTCCACCGAAAGTCGCCGTGGAAAAAGCGGAGCCGACTCCGACGAAAGAAGAGATTAAAAAGCCAGATATTCAAACCACAGCTGTGCAAAATCAGAAGCCCGATCCAGGCACCAAAACAGCAACCGAGAAGAAGGTTATTGTTAAGGGTGACCCGAAGATTAATAAGCCTGACCCTACAAAAGCTGGTGGCAGTAAGCCATCACCTGTGAAAACTCAGACGGCACAGCCTGCCCAAACGAGAGCAGCTGTGACGGCCAAAACTAATGGCCCCGTGGATGTCTACAAGTCTGCAGACTTCTCAAGTTCGGTTAATACTATGCTCGCCAAAGGGGGCTCGCTCTCAAGTGCCTCAACTGCTAGTGCCACTGGCTCAAGTTCAGATTTTGGTTCTGTTGTGGCCACTGGAGCCGGCACGGGCACATCTCTACAGCGGGCGGCAGTTACCACTGGTGGCGGTAGTCTAACGGGAGCAACGACAGGAACTTTGGGAACCTCAAAAGGAGCTGAAGGGCTTTCCGCCAAGCGAGCGATCTACACAGCAGGTATTCCTTCGGAGACAGTGGTCTTAGGCTCCATGGATCCTGATGTGATTAGAAGAATCCTGATGGATAACCTTCCAAAGTTTCGTTACTGCTATCAGTCCGAGCTTGAAAGATCTGGGGCTGATGCACAAGGTGTGATCCGTCTTAACTTTGTGATCGGAGCTTCTGGGCACGTTTCACAAGCCGGGGTTGATGAAGCCTCGAACTTACCAGTGCCCGTCAAACGATGTGTGGTGAACGTGCTTAAGGGGATTCAGTTCCCAGAGCCTCGAGGCGGGGGCAGTGTAGAAGTGAAACAGCCCATGAACTTCTACCCAAAGAAACTCTAGGAATAGAAAAAAGAGACATAAAAAAAGGCGCTTTAAGCGCCTTTTTTTATTTGTCTGTCATGACAACAAATTTGAATTCTTTAAAGCCCGCATCGGCGCAAGTGTACATGATCCTCTTAACGTAACTGTACTTAAGGGTTTTATCGACAACGAGATTCGCAATCCCACTAAACTTATTCGCATCAGGAGAAGATTTCTCTGAACGCTTGATCGTCTCTTTCAGCCTCACAAGTTCGTTATAAAGAGAAATGATTCGTCTTCCACCGGAATCGTAAATGTTTTCTGGAAGCGCTTCCGTGTTGAGAACTTCTTTGTCGTCGACCCAGATCTTACTTGCGGAGACCTGAATGTTCACACCGAAGGTATTGATCGATTCAGTGCTTGAGCGTGGAAGCGTGATCCCTTCTGGAACGTTGATGATGACACCTGAGGCATTGTAGCTTTGGATCAAGAACACGAGTAGGATCGTTAAGATATCTAACAAAGAGGTGATATCAATTTCGAAAGTCTTTTTGAGTCGACGTCTTCCGTGGGCTTTAAGTCTTCTGGATCCCATAAGTTAGCTCATTAGGTTGCCAAAAATGATCTTGGCGAAAAGAGTTTTTACTTTCTGTTCGATGCCGTCTTTGTCTTTTTTGAAGATCGCTTCATCTGTGTTCTTGATCAGCCTCACAGTATCCATGATTTTGATGATCTCATCGTAGCTAATGTCCCACTCGGGTTGAAGAATAATGCTTTCTTCATCAAGATTTGATTTCTTAATTTCCACAAGCTTCTGGTGAAGAGCATCTAGCTCATACAGACCATCGGGCGCACGATTAAAGCGTCCCACGACTCGTGGATTAACCCCGGCGAGCAGTGTAAGCCCTTTCTCTTCGATCTTTAATTGAAGGACAAGTGGATCTTTATCTTTCTTTGGAGGTTCGGTCTCGGAAACTATCGGTATGTCGGAGCCGATTTCCATGACCTGAAGAAACTGGGCGGACATCAGAAGAAAGAAAATGAAAATGAAAACCGCGTCCATGATCGGTACGAGATTTAGTTTCTCATCGGGCTTCTTCTTGCGTCGGCTACTAGGTGTTTTCACAGAGATTAGTCCTCTACTTTCTTAGTCCCAATAAGATCGAGCAGCTTCACGGCGTACTCATCGATCTCGCCCACAATCTTCTCTGCCTTAGCCGAGAGGATGGCGTGAAAGATCATGATCACGATAGCAGAGCCTAGGCCCAGTGCTGTGGTGTACATGGCGACCGCAATACCACTCGAGAGAACTTGAGCTTTCTGTGAAGGATCAGCGGCGGAGATGGCTGCAAATGATTGGATCAAACCTTGGATTGTTCCGAGAAGACCGAAAAGTGTTGAAAGGTTTGCTACAAGGGCGAGGTAAGGGAGTCTTTGTTCGAGCTTCGGAATCATCTCCAAGGCGCTAGCGTCGAGCGCATTCTGAATTTGTTCCGGTGACTGGTTGGATCTTTTAAGACCACTCTTTAAAACTTTTGGGAGTGCACCGTTTGATCCGGAGCATACTCTAATCGCTCCTTGTACATCGTTAGAGAGGACGTAGCGTTGGAGTTCATTCATGAATGAAGGTCCATCGACATCCATGCTTGAGAGTTTTTTCATTCGCTCAAGAGCAACGGCAAGGCCGACTCCGAAGCACGCCAAGATGACGTACATGAAAAAACCACCATCAATAATAAACTGGATTGCTGACTGCAAAAACGACATATAGAGATCCCCTTCCATAGGATGAAACATTTAAGTTCTTAAAATAATTATAGTGGTTTCTGTGTAGGAACCAAGAAAAAATGACCATGCGGATTAGATTATTATCCGCATGGTGGGGAAGATTAGTCGGCTAATTAGAAAGAACAACTCACAGAGCGGCCATTGAACGGAAAAGAAACTGATCTAATTCGTCCTCTTTCATCAATCCGCATGGAAGCGCTGGTGACGTTTTCGCCCCTATAGGAATCATCTAGAACGATCATTCCATTCGTCTCGGGGTGGATGTTGGTGAAGCGAATTTCTTGCTTATGGCTCAGGCGATTTTCACTGGTGCCGCCACTTAGTTCAATGACGGTCCAGACGCGATAGGCAGGGTTGCCGTAGCTGTCTTCTACCATGTTGTTTTTCACTTCATCCACTTTCACGTGGCAGCGAACTTCCATTCCATTCAAGACGATTTTAGTCTTGGCTGTTCCTTTAAGAATCAGTGTTCCTTTGATCTCGTGAGAGAAAGCTTCTACTGAGAGAAACATAGTGAGCATGAGGATGATGGTTTTCATAAATATTCTCTTTTAGTGATTGATTGTTCTTTTGCCAGTATCAAGACCTTCATAGATGCTTTCGCCGTCACCGAATGCCCGGCGAGCATCTTGAAGCTCCATCAATACCCAGTTCTTTTTATGGATGCCTTGCTCATCACGGCGTCTCATGTCCAAGGGACGGAAGTAGTACATCGAGGTTTTCATGATGTAGCACAGACGGTTCCATTGGTGATCCTCGTACTGAGCGTATTTCTTGATTTCGTTACACTTCACTTCGCTCTTCATGAATTTTTTCTTCCACTCAGGCACAGTGGTGGGCTCACTAGTAAAAGTCTTATCCATCACTAGCTCGACACCGTTGGCGACCACCATCGGAGCGACGTGGAACCACCAGTCAAAGTCTTCGAGTTGAATGTAGCGACGTGTGTAGAACATATAAATTTTCTGGCTTGTGATTCCGTGTTTCGTCCACATGTCCCAAGACCAGATGTGAGCACGCTTGAAGCACTGTGAACGAGACTTGTCGCCATCATTAAGGCTCTTGAATATTTTCTGAGCTCGCTCAAGTGATCCGATGTCTGTGGGTCTATCATCACGATCGAGGTTGATCGCGAAGTAATTGAGGTCGAGACCCTGAACCTGAGCAGAACTCATGGCAGCGACGTTGGTGATGATCCGCTCGGCACCCATCTCTTGGTACGTGATCGTCACAGGGAGGTTGATGAAGGACTCAAGGTACTTCTTCATCTCAGGGCTTGTATCTGTTTTGTAGACTCGACCATCAACTCCAGAAAGCACAAGGAGTCTCTGAGTTTTAAGTGAGTCCACCACAGATACGATCGTAGTCAGTGTTTCTGCTGCTAGAGCCTGAAAAGAGCACATGGCAAAAGCCAGAGCGATCATTAAACGCATAAAAACCTCTTAATTGATAAAATCGAGGGGGTGATAACATTTAGTGACGCAATAAGTCAGCGACCTTGAAAATTATTCAAACTCAGTAGTTCTCGGGGAATAGATTTCTCTCAATCCCTTCAATGGTAATGTGAATAATCTTGATGTGAACTTCCTGAATTCGGTCAGTTATCTGGCTTGGGATGATAATGGGGACATCCACCATAGACTTGAGCTTTCCACCGTCTTTACCCAAAAGCGCCACAACTTTCATGCCGTGAGCTTTGGCAGCTTCGACGGCCTTGATGACATTTGGAGAATTTCCGCTGGTAGAAATGGCCAATAGGGCGTCTTTGGGGCCTCCCCAGGCTTCTACGTAGCGTGAAAAGATATGCTCAAAGCCAAAGTCATTGGCAATACAAGTAATGTGTCCCGCGTCCCCAATACCCGTGGCTGGAAGAGGTTTGCGGTCCTTACGGTAGCGACCTGTGAGTTCTTCAGCAAAGTGAAGAGAGTCGCACATGGAGCCGCCGTTGCCGCAGCTAAAAACATGTCCACCAGTCTTGAAGCTGGTAGTGAAAACGTTTATCGCACTCTGGATCTGAGCGATGTTTTTTTCGTCAGTGAAAAATTGGTCGAGGGCTTCTCGGGCTTGAGAGTAAGCCAGCTTAATGAAATCCATTAGGCGAGAGAGTTGATTTGCTTGATGATTTCAGCTTTTGGCTGGTTACCCATCAGCGTGCTCTTCACTTCACCGTTTTTGAAAAGGATCATCGTAGGAATTCCACGGATACCGAAGCGGTTGGCAAGCTCAGGAGCCTCATCGACGTTAACCTTAACGATTTGTACTTTTTCACCGCTCTCTTGAGCGACTTCTTCAAGGACTGGACCTAGAGCGCGGCACGGCCCACACCACTCAGCCCAAAAATCCACTAGAACGGGAGTGGCTGACTGGATAACTTCTTTTTCAAAAGTATCGACTGTTACGCTTTTAAGATTGGCCATAAATTCTCCTGGGGGACGCTCTAAATAGAGCATCAAGTCATTAAACATTAGCTGAACTGGGGTTTTCCGGCAAGTCAGACATCTTGCTGAAACTTAATCATTTTCTTTGTTTTGTGACTAGATCGCTTAGGTTATGATGTCTGCATGGATCGAAAATATCTACTTAATGCAGGGCCTCAAAGGGCCCGAATGGCTCGACTCTTAGCTAAAGGCATCGATCTTTTCATCGTTTTTCTCGTGTCCTTTTTTTCTTACCCCTTGGGTCTGGCCTTGGCGATTGGTTATCTGGCCATTTCCGATTCACTCTTTGATGGTCAGTCACTAGGTAAAAGAGTCATTGGTTTTAAAGTGGTCTCGCTTGAGGACGGCAAGCCCTGTGGTATGCGTCAGTCTTTGGTGCGAAATCTTCCTATTCTACTCCCGATGGCTTTTGCTCTCGTTCCCTTCTGGGGATGGATCCTGTGTGTGATGCTCTCAGTACCACTTATCTTTTTAGAACTATATTTTTTATTCAAACTAGACTCAGCTCATCGCTTGGGTGATGTGATGGCGGACACAACGGTCATCGGCAACGATGCTCAACGCCTCGATCTTCGCCGTAGCCAAAGTTGGTTTGCTGATCAAAAGCCGATGGCTCCATAGATTAGGACTTCCATGAAACGATTAATGGTTATTGATGTCAGTAACTTCATCTTCCGTGCTTTTTTTGCCATCCGACCTTTGACCTCTCCCGCGGGTCTTCCGGTTAATGCCGTTTACGGCGTGCTGACGATGTTTCATCGCCTCATCATCGATCTAAAACCAACTCATGTGATCTGTGCTCGCGATACCAAGGAGCCCTCCTTCCGCCACAAGATGTACGAGAACTACAAGGCGAATCGCTCTGATCCGCCGGATGACCTCATCCCGCAGTTTGCCCTGATCGATGAGCTCTTGCTGAAACTCGGTTTGCCATCGATCGCCATGCCTGGGTTTGAGGCAGACGACATCATCGGTTCTGTCGTCACACAGATGCAGGGTGAGTTTGATGAAATCCTCATCGCCTCTGGTGATAAAGACCTCATGCAGTTCGTAAATGATCGGGTCAAAATGCTCGATACCATGAAAGAAAAAATTTACGGCATCCAAGACGTCGAAGATAAAATGGGTGTTCCGCCGAGTCAGATCGTGGACTACCTATCCATCATCGGCGACACCTCAGATAACATCCCAGGTATTCCCGGCATCGGACCCAAGGGAGCCTCCGCGCTGCTGAAACAGTTTGGAACCCTGGAAGAGGTGCTGAAGAACGCCGATCAAGTGAAGGCGAAGCGTACCTCTGAACTTTTGAAAGAGCACGCTGAGCTGGCCCGGCTTTCAAAAAAGCTCGTTGAAATCAAATGCGACATAAGTCTCCCTTTGAAGATCAGTGATAGTTTTTTTGAATTTAAAGTCGATCAAGCATTGTTGGATTATCTGGAAAGTTTGGGTTTCAGAAGTTTCATCTCTAAGATCGGCGCATTACCTGTCAACGAGTCGAAGCCGGCCCTTAAGACCTTGCCTGCAGTGGAAAGCCGCAAAATGCAAGAGCTCAAGTCCCTTGATGATCTTGCTGAAAAGATAAAAAACTCATCCACGCTCTACATCTATCCTGTTCTGCCCGATGAGCTCAACCCCTTCTCGGCTACCTCGGCGATTGCCTTTGGTAGCGAGCAGTTTTTAGGATTCATCACGCAGGTCGATGAAGCAAAAGTGTGGAGCCTAATTGGGGCGAATGCTCAGAAGATTGTGGCCTGGGATCTAAAGCTTATATGGCATCGATTCTTGCGCTATGGTGTGGATCTCATCGCCGGCGAGGACCTGTCACAGATGAGCTTTGTGGTGGCTCCTGAGTCACGCCATGACTTAGATACGCTTTCACGGGAGTACTCTGGCCACGGACTGACTGACCTGGAGGCGCAAGCCCAGGGAGAACTCTTTGGGCCTCAGTATAATCCGGAGTCTTTCACGGAAAGGATCCAGGCCCTCGAGCGAGGCTTCGTGGGTCTCAAGGAAAAGCTAGAGTCCCTCAAGCTGGATGCTCCCTACCGCGACCTCGACTTACCTCTGATTGAAGTGCTGGCGCGCATGGAGCTCATCGGTATCACACTAGACACTGGGTTCTATAAAACACTCGAAGGCGAATTTACACAGCAAACACAGAAGATCGAACAAGACGTGGAGCTGCTCGCGGGTCATCCGATTAATCTTAAGTCCCCAAAACAGCTCTCTCAGCTTTTATTTGAAGAGCTCTCTCTGCCGGTCATAAAGAAAACGAAGACGGGTTACTCTACAGATGCAGATGTCTTGGAAGAGCTTGCGGCGATGAAGGTCAATCCTATCCCGGAGCTATTGCTCCAATTTAGAGAACTCGAGAAGTTGAACTCCACTTACGTTAAAGTTTTTCCCTCACTGGTGGCAGATGATGGCAGACTGCATACGCACTTTCGTCCCGCCAACGCGGCGACCGGGCGGCTTTCCAGTGATCACCCCAACCTTCAGAATATTCCAGTGAGAACAGAAAATGGCCGCCGGCTCCGCAAGGGCTTCATCGCCGCGAAGGATAGAATTCTTCTGGCAGCGGACTATTCGCAGGTAGAACTTCGCATCCTGGCTCACTTCTCAGAAGATCCAGTGATGCTCGAGGCCTTTGCTCAAAACAAAGATATTCACCAGCAAACGGCAGCGGAAGTCTTCGAGGTGCCCTTAGATAAAGTCACGAAGGAGCAGCGTAATAGTGCTAAAGCGATCAACTTCGGTTTGATGTACGGGCAGACGGGCTTTGGGCTTTCGAACACCTTGAAGATATCTCAGAATGAGGCACGGGATTATATAAAACTTTATTTTCAGCGCTTTGGTCGAGTTAAAGGCTACCTCGATTCTCTTAAGGAATTTGCCGAAGCCAATGGCTACGCCGAGACACTCTTCGGCCGGAAGAGATTTTTACCCGACATCAAATCACAGAACCGCCAGGTGAAGGCGATGGCGGAGAGGATAGCGATCAACAGTCCCATCCAAGGGACAGCCGCTGATATTATCAAGCTGGCCATGATCAATCTCCAGCGCTCGCTCGATCAGAAAAAATTAAGAGCAAAGCTCATCCTTCAGGTCCACGATGAACTCATCCTTGAGCTTCCCCCCGAGGAAGAAAGGGAAGTGGCGGAGCTTGTCCGCCATCACATGGAAAACGCGGTAAGCCTCAGGGTCCCGCTTAAGGTCGATATGGGTAGTGGACCAAATTGGTTCGAGCTTAAGTAGCTTCTCGACTCTGTCGATACTAGCTTCATGAGATATCTCTTCCTCATGCTGATTTCATTTTCTGTCCTGGCAGACGACTACTGCTACTGCAACCTCTATGCGGTCAAGCCCTTAGCAGCTGCTCGCGAGGTCGAGGATTTAAAACTCACTCAGGTGAGGCTCGATTATTTTGAAAATTACAGCGAGGATTCGCGCCTTCAGTGTGTTGAAAGCTGTCGAATGAGAGCGGCTCAAGAAGTCAGGCTTTTCCACGAAGACATTGAGCTGTGGTCAAAAAAATTGATCGTAGGGAATTTGCACGGAAAACACTGCACTGGACCCACTGACGTTAAAGTTCCGGTTCGGGCGAAAGCCACGCTCGGGGATTACTCACTAGGGCTCGCCCACCAGGGGATCGTTTTCATTCATCTAGATCAGGCCTGCAAACTCTGATCATTCTTGTCAGCTGCTATAGAAGACCCCACAAAATGCCGAAATGGAGTTAACAGGAGCTGCTCTTTGTTGACCCTCTTTGCCACTCTTTCCACTAGCTTGATCATCTACATGGCATTTGCCCTGTGGTGGTTTCTTGTGCTCGAAAAAAAATTAGAGCAAGACATTCAATTAGATTTGAATCAGTTTCATCGAAAAGCAAATAAACCATTTGGCGTACTCTACATTCTTCACTTCGCAGCCATGCTGCTGATCGCTCACATGGTTCCTCACGCCATGTCGGCGTGGTTACAGTTTTTTGTATTTGGTCTGGGCTCGATCATCACGACCTACAGCTTTCAAACTTTCCTCATCTACCCGTGGCACAAAAAACTTGCCGGCGAAACACCTGAGAGATTTCTAAAGTCGGTGCTCGCTTATGTCCGCCTCACCGCGGCCCTACTTGCGCCCTTTTTCATCTTCCAACTTTTGAACGCAACCCTCATCGATCCGCCGGATGTGGGGATCGATGCCGTGGAAACGTTGGTGTTGAATCTCGGTCGTATCGTCGTGCTCTCACTCTTCACGATTGTGTTCTCTGTGATGTTCATGTTGCGCATGATCCCCAACTCAAAGGTAGATGAGAAAGAATACTTGGATCAGATTGGTAAACGCCTCAATCAGATTGGGTGGACGGACGTCCGCTTGCGCTGGATTGATATCCCGAACTTCAATAACGCTTTCGTGGTGGGTTTTAAGTGGTTTGGGTTTTCGAACCAAACCATGTTCATTGGTCGATCACTGCGGGATCTACTAACTCGCGATGAGTTCGACGCTGTTATCTGCCACGAACTCGGTCACATGGCCAATGGCCATCTTCTGAAACGCATCACCTATGCCATGGCCCTGCTTTTTGGTCTCATCCTCTCTTTTGTAACCTCGCTCCTTATCAGTGGTGTTTTAACATTCGTCCTAAGTGACGATCCAGCTACGAGCTCATTCGTGTTTGGACTTTCGCTGATGATAACGCTGATTCTCTCATACATGCTGATCGTCTCTTGGACCTTTAAAAACTATCGCCAACAGGAACACGAGGCTGATGCCTTCGCCGTCATGAAGCTTGGGATCAAGCTGGAAGACTTAGAAAAGTCTCTGCGCAAGGTGGCCAATAAATTCCGGGCTGAAGCCAATCGAGAGAAGATCTGGAATCCCTTCAATACTCATCCGGAGATTGAGACAAGGATTGAGAATGTAAAAAATAAAATTTCCCTCGGAGTCGAGTACGATTGGAACCAATCTGTCATCAGTCGACTCTTGGAAATCACCTTTCGAGCGGCGTCCCCAAGGGCCATGGCGCTGGGCTTTTCGCTCTTCATTCTCACGGGGCTCTTGATCCACACGAATGTGACCCAGAACAAAAACTATCTCATGATGGTTGAGCGCGGATCAGTTCAGGAACTGCAAGAATACCGCTGGCATCACTCCCACATCAACTCACGGCTCTATCTCATCTTTGGCGTGACGCCCATCGAGGTTGCCACCTATAAGAAGAACATCGATGTGGTGAAGCTTCTGGTGGCTAAGGGCGCGGACGTCTCCAAGGGCTCGGGGTTTAACTCGGCTATCGACATCGCTTACAACCAGAAAAACTGGGAGCTTCTGAATTACCTTCTCATCCGAGTCAGTGATCAGTGGCTGGTCTCCAACTCTCAGCGTCTATTGAAGCTCTCGCTTAACGATGAATCAGGGCAAGGCCTGAAGATTTTCCTTGAGCACAAGCTCCACAAGCATCTGTCTCCAGAGGATTTGAATCGAATCGTCGATCGGGCACAGATCCAGAACAACCCGACTATGATCTCGGCCCTAAGCGCGCAAGGCTTGATTGGACCGAAACGTCTTCCAGCCTCAGCTAAATAATTTTAAAAAAATGAATGACTTATTTCCAAGTGACAGGAATAGAGATGTTCGCTGTGGTGGTGTTGTCCGAGATAGGTGAGTGAGTAAGTTTGAAGTGGATCTCTTTACCTTGGTCGATAGGGAATATAAATTTCTCAATGTTCGCTTCAGTTAAACCAAAGTCTCTACCATCAAGGTCGGCACAGCGGGTGAATCGATAGAGATTACCGGCACCGGTCCAGGTACAGAAAAACTCTGGTTCACCATTGAGGTAGTTCACTTCGAGTCTGATCTGATGTTGGTTTGAAACACTGCTCTCTGAGAGCACAATGCTTGGAATAATGATGTCGCCATCTTTTTGGAAAGTCGCTTTAGCTGTTTTTGCTTTTATCGCTTGAAGAAAAATCGACTTGGGAAGATTAACTTCTTGGCGCTGGCTTTCAGAGCCTGTGTCTTGTGGCATCTTCTTTCCGCATGACACAAACGTGAGTACCATGGGGCAGAGAGGCAGATACTTGAACAGACTTTTAACTATCATCAATTCCCCTTCCGTGGGAGTGATTACTATTTAATTGTAACGTACTAATCGTTTCGGATAGGAAGGGGCCAACTTGAGACTTCTCAAACGTAGAGAATTATAAAGAGGGCGAGGAAAAAATTGCCAGTTGCAAGCTATTGAAGTGTCGTAATGGCCCCGCTTTTTTGAAAATCAAAGATCTTTTGTAAGTTAATAAAACCGATCCGCTCGTGCTTCACTGGCTGAGCTCTAAACCAAGGAAGTTCTAAATATCAGCACCTTAGATTGCTTAAACCTAAAAAATGATTTTTTTCTTTTGGGGTGAAGCCTTGACACTGGTGAAACCGCTATTAGATTGTGTGTGCCAATTCCGATTGAAACTTTATTAAAGACTTAATGCTTTGCGCATTTTAACAGGAGGACTTTCCATGACCGTTAAGCCATTACAAGATCGCGTTCTTATCAAGCGTCTCGAAGAAGAAACAAAAACAGCTGGTGGGATTATCATCCCTGATAACCACAAAGAAAAACCTGCTCAAGGTGAAGTGGTAGCTGTCGGTAATGGTTACCGCCTTCAAGACGGTAACGTGAAGGCCCTCGATGTTAAAAAAGGGGACAAAGTTCTCTTCGGAAAATACTCCGGCACAGAAGTGAAAGTGGGTGGTGAGCACTACCTCATCATGAAAGAAGACGAAATCCTCGGTATCCTTCAATAATTTTTTTATCCTCATAGGAGATTTATATGTCAGCTAAAGAACTTAAATATTCAGAACACGCTCGTACCAGTATCCTCGCTGGTGTAAACGCCCTCGCTAACGCTGTGAAAGTAACTTTGGGACCCAAGGGTCGCAACGTTGTGATCCAAAAGTCTTTCGGTGCTCCAAGCATCACGAAAGATGGCGTTTCAGTAGCAAAAGAAATTGAACTCGAGAACGCCTTCGAGAACATGGGTGCCCAACTTGTAAAAGAAGTGGCCCAAAAAACGAACGAAGACGCTGGTGATGGCACAACGACGGCAACAGTTCTCGCTCAAGCGATCTATCGCGAAGGTGTGAAGCTGGTGGCTGCTGGGCATAACCCAATGGACCTCAAGCGCGGTGTAGACCTCGCTGTGACTAAGATCATCGAGAAGCTCAAGAGCATGAGCAAGAAAGTTGAAACCAACGAAGAGATCGCTCAGGTTGGAACCATCTCTGCGAACTCTGACGCAGAAATCGGCAAACTCATCGCTGATGCGATGGCAAAAGTTGGTAAGGAAGGCGTGATCACGATTGAAGAGTCAAAGACCGCTGAAACTCACCTTGAAGTCGTTGAAGGAATGCAGTTTGACCGCGGTTACGTGTCTCCTTACTTCGTGACAAACGCTGAGAAAATGGAAGCTTCTTTCGAGAACCCATTCATCCTCATCACAGACAAGAAAATCAGCTCAATGAAAGAGCTTCTTCCTACACTTGAGAAAGTTGTTCAAGGTGGAAAGCCCCTCGTCATCATCGCTGAAGACGTCGAAGGTGAAGCTCTCACAACTCTCGTTGTGAACAAACTTCGTGGCACACTGAACGTGGCAGCTGTTAAAGCTCCAGGTTTCGGTGACCGTCGCAAAGAGATGCTCAAAGACATCGCGATCCTCACTGGTGGAACAGTGATCTCTGAAGAGCTCGGCATGAGCCTTGAAACCGCTACTCTGAAAGACCTTGGTACTTGTAAGAAGATTACCATGGACAAAGAAAACACCATCATCGTTGATGGCTCAGGTGCGAAGAAAGACGTTGAAGCACGCGTAGGAGCTATTAAGGCTCAGATCGCTGAGACAACTTCAGACTACGACAAAGAGAAGCTCCAAGAGCGTCTCGCGAAGCTTGCTGGCGGTGTAGCTGTGATTCGCGTAGGAGCTCCTACAGAATCAGAAATGAAAGAGAAGAAAGACCGTGTTGAAGACGCTTTGAACGCCACTCGCGCGGCGGTTGAAGAAGGTATCATCGTCGGCGGTGGTGCAGCTCTTCTGCATGCTGCTCTTGTGCTGGAAGGCTTCAAGGGTGCCAACGACGAGCAGACGGCTGGTATCAAGATCATCAAGCGCGCGATCGAAGAGCCACTTCGTCAGATCGCCTTCAACGCAGGTGTTGATGGGGCTGTTGTTGTGAACAAGATCGTTGAGAGCAAGAACGCATCGTTCGGCTACAACGCTCGCGAAGACAAATACGAAGACCTCGTAAAAGCTGGTATCATCGACCCAACGAAGGTGACTCGTTCTGCTCTTATGAACGCAGCTTCTGTTGCTGGTTTGATGCTCACAACTGAAACTATGATCGCTGACCTGCCAAAGAAAGATGACGCTCCTGCCATGGGCGGCGGCATGGGTGGAATGGGCGGCATGGGTGGAATGGGCGGCATGATGTAAGCCACTTGGCCCGTTAATCGCTAGACTATCTTGATGAGAGGGGGACCGTTTTGGTCCCCCTTTTTGTTTTCTTATATTTCAGTTCGGTTTGGATATAGAGTCGTCCTCGGCCGTGGGATATCCAAAGCAGATCCAGGCGCGCGTGTCTTCAAAGCTTGTGAAGCCTAAAATAGGCTGGTTGGCTGTGTGAATACACAAGTGCTTCACTTAGCTATGAAGTCAAAAATGTCGTTGAATTACACCGATTATCTGGAGCCATGGGAGGAGAGTAATTTAAAATTTTGATCCTCCGATAAGTCCCTAACATGGACAACAGCTCAGTGCTCGAAAAAAAGATTGATGACCTCATCACTAGGCTCGGTGGTCTCGATCGTTTGCGAGAACTCTCAAGACTCACGTCTCTTGATCATCTTGTGAACCTGCATCTGCTTAGTCACCTGACAAAGCTTGATAAGATCGAAGGCCTCAAGGAGCTAGATAAGCTCAATTCTCTCGATTCTTTGAGCCACTTACGCCAGCTCGATAAGCTCGACAAGCTCGAAAACCTGAACCTGCTTCGAGTGGTCGACGAGATAAAGAACTTAGAAAAACTTGATAAGCTCGACTCTCTCAAAAACCTTCATGCACTTGATCGTCTGGATGAGCTGAATAAGCTTCAGGAGCTCGACAAGCTCTCAAATCTTGATGAGTTAAAAAATCTCACGATGCTTCAAGGACTCGATAACCTTAAGGAGCTCGAGCGATTAAATCATCTCAGCTACCTTAAAAATCTCGATCGCCTGCAGGAACTCAATCTCCTCTCAAAGCTCGATCAGCTTCAGGATCTGAAGCACTTCATGGATCAGAATAAGGACATCCTGCCCAAGTTTAAGCACCTGGATGCGCTGGATAATCTGGCGCTTCTCGGAAAGCTCTCTGAGCTCGATAAGTTGGATCGGCTCGATGAGCTGAAACAGCTCGATAAACTTGAGTACATTTCCCATACCGCCTCTGCGCCTCCTGCATTACCCGGTGAAGGAGAGGAGCCAAAGGTTCAAGTCGTTTCCGTGCCCTATAAAAAATCCTTTTTAACCTATAGCTTCGATTTCATTCTTGATCTGGTTCGCTCTCTTGTGCTGGCTGGACTCATCATCGCCGCCCTTCAGCACCCGCAAGGAAGAAAGACTGCTCAGCAAGCGGTAAACTACCTCGGCTTCGGCGAAGGTCTCCAGGTGAATTGGGCGCTTGAAACCCTCTGGAGTTCCCCCACTGGATCGTTTGATAAACACTGGAATGATTTCCTTAAAAAGCTCGATGTCGACATCAACTTAACCCTCGAGCTCTCTTCGGGCTTGGGTCTCAAGCGAAGATACGAAAATCTTAATCAGCTTTTTGTCTATGAGTTTGATTACGAAACAGAAAAGCTAGATGTGATTGTTAGAAAGAAGGTTCGCTCTAAGATTACTTTGGTGGAGAGTGTGTGGACCGATAATATCAATGTTGAAATCGGTCAGCTTATGCTGAAGCAAGGTGACTCACGTCAATTAGGCCTATGGAATCAACTTAAGGAGCTTGCAGTTGGTGGCCGTTGGCTTGACCTTTTAAAAGTGTCCCTGGCAGCTCCCCAGGACGAATTCGCACAAGAAGCAGCCATCATTGCTCTCACACATCTCAAACTTAATGACTCAACTGAATTGAAACAATTCTTCGTGGAATAGGGACAGTTTTCCCTCCGGTGCCTTCTGGCACCGGAGCCACTAGGCTCATTTTGCCTTTTTCGTAGGCCCAATTACTTGAAAAACCATCTGTGACTGCAGCACTTGCTCTTGGCCCCAGTCATGCAAAGATGAACTTATGTTTTGCTAGGATGGCAAAGCTAGCTCGGGAGTCACGGATGGCTGAAAGACCTTTTGCATGGCTGATGACTTGTATCATGTGGGCCGGACCAGTCTGGGGATTTTCGACAGCTCCTCAGGTCAACTGCCCCACGCAGTTTCGAGCAGTGGCTTCTGAGGTGAGTGCTCCCAAGGTCGGTGAGCATGCCCTCTCCAAGGCTCAAATTAAGTTCCAAGTCTTTGATGCAATCAAAGGGGCCAGTGCGGATGACACTCTCAGTGTGGAGATCCTGAAGTTTGGTCCTCTCAAAGTTGAGCAAGGTAAGGAATACCTCGTGCAGCTGGATAAAGGAAAACTTTGTTGGATTGAAGAAATCTAGGAAAGGAATTCCTTATGGTTAAAATCATTTTCCTTCTAAGCCTCGCCCTGTGCTCTCTTTCAAGTTGGGCGTTTCGATACACGAAAGATTTTAGCGACGGCTTTTACTGGTCTTCATTGCCGATTCAGTTCATCGTCATGGACACAGACTCTCAGCGCATGAACATGATTGCGAGCATTGCCCAAGATGCTGTTTCTGATTGGCAGGAAGCACTCATCGATAATCTCTGGAACGTATCCTCCCAGCAAGGCTCACCGGTTTCTAATCGAAACATCATCCGGTGGTCTACTAATTTTGGTCAAGAGACGGGCATGTCGGAAAGTTCCACTTTAGCAGTGGCCGTTCGCTACACCGGTGGCCCCTACATCGCGCGTGGAGAGATCATTATCAATGGCAAGCACCCTATTAATTCATTTTCTAATCAGCTAAAGACCGTTCTCGTGCATGAATTGGGACACACTCTCGGGCTTGACCACTCGGAAGTGAATGAAGCAGTGATGGCTCCCTCACTCGATCTCCACTATGACGGGCTTCACTATGATGACATTCAGGGCATGTCGAATACGGTGATGGAGACCAAGCGCCGCCAGGCGATCGGTTATGTCAGTCCGCTTTCGAGGAGTGAGACCACCCAGAGCTCGGCCATGAGCTGTGGAACCATTGATATCAGCGGTGGGGATGGGGGCAGCGGTGGAGGTCCTATGAACCTGATTTTTTCACTCGGGATTGGTCTCATGGTTATGATCTTTTCACGAACATCACGATCAAGACGAAGCTGATTGTTCCGATAAGAAGGCTATGAATGGAGTCCGCCAAGAGCAAGACAACTTCTTTTTTTGGTTAAAGCTTGAAGACAAGCTCGATGAGATGTATTTGCAGGTATCTCAGGAGCTTAGCCGTAAGGGAATCCAGTTAATTCCAGTCACCGTAGACCAGATCTCTAAGCTCGCTGCGCTGACGAACCTCTCTCATCTGACTGTGATCTGCTCCACTCGCCACTCAAAGCAGTTCATGACCTTTCGCAAGACAGTGCACCCGATTTTAAAGTACCTCCTGCGGCAAGAAAAACTGACCTTCTTTAACCTATCAAGCTTCTCAAAATTAGAAATTCCTCAAAAAACGACGAGACAAAACTACTTCTTTCTTAAGTATCCCCTGAATCTAAATTCTATTTGTGATAAACTAATCAAGTATCATGAAATTAGATTAGAGAAGAGCCAAACATGGCCGGGCGGAAAACGGGCCAAGGTGCCCGGAGCCGGCACTTAACCTCTTAGGTGGATATGAAGTCATTAAAGGATGAGTTAACCCAAAGATACTTGCTGCTGCTTAAACTTGATGCGAAGAACTTACTGAATCGAGTGAAAGAGAGACGAAAAGAATTCGTTGAAGTCTTCGCCATGAGAAGAACGCGTGAGCATTTCACCTGGCTTTTCAGTAACCGCTACGAAAAAACAACCATCCGGGACCTCGCGCACTGCTCGACAGAGACGATCCAGGCCCTGGATCAGTTCTACACACTCATCGACGAGATGAAGTGGTACCTCTACCATACCGAAGATATGCCCAATACGGTTGAGGACAACGTCTTTCGGATGAGCAAGAGACTTGAAAAATTACACGCCACGCTGGAGCTCTATCTCGATGCCGAGCTCTCTATCGACTCAGGCACCGAGCAAAATGAAATTGAATCTCAGCTCAACGATTCGACTGGGTATGAGTTAAGTCAAGCTGGCATGAGTGATATCTTCTCGCCGCAAGAAGAAGGTTTCCAAGAATTTCTCGATGAAGGCAAGAATAATGAGTAGCTGGTTTCTAACCTTGCTCCTCATGACCTCAGCGGCTTTTGCCCGCCAACCTCTTCCGGCAAGCCGCTTCGAGCACCTCACTGGGGCAAAGCTCTCCACTGATAAATCCGCTTGGGACGCCAAGTTCAACCGGGCTGCGTATGTGTTCGGCAAGCGCCCCGCCGAATTCCTTTCGATGAATTACCACTATCTTCCCTTCGAAGGCACTGTCCTCGATATGGGAATGGGCGAGGGAAGAAACGCTGTGTTTTTAGCCCAGAAAGGATTTAAGGTTACTGGAGTTGACATCAGTTCCGTGGCGATTAAAAAATCTCATCTCCTCGCCAAAGAGTACGGCGTAAAAATCAAAACGGTCGCAGCTTCGATGAAAAACTACTCGATCGCTCCCGGAAGTTTTGATGCCATCATCTGCTTTTACTACGTAGACCGAGAGCTCTTAGAGAAAATAAAAAGCTGGCTCAGGCCCGGTGGGATCATCATTTACGAAGCCTTCACTATCCGCCAACGTGTTCATCCGGCCCAGAGGCATGACCCTGAAGAGTATTTCCTGAAAGACCAAGAGCTTTTGGGGATGTTCAAAGGTATGCGCATTCTCAAGTACGAAGAACCTCTCCACGAAAAAGATTTTAGGGCCAGCATCATCCTGCAAAAGCCATAATCCGATTGTTTTGGTCAGGTTGAAAAAATTATGGGTCACGCACCTCTAGTGGCATAATAAACACATGCCTCGGTTCATCATTATTTTATTCCTCATTTTTGCGAGCACATCGTCTTGGGGCGATGCCATTTCTGCCAGCTCTGTGACGGATGAAGCGACCTTTCCAGGGCAGGTTTCTCGGCTCAACGAGAGTGGTCAACTCATGCGCGTGAGAGTTGAGTTTAAAAACGCAAAGTTTTTAAATAAAGGCGATCGTGTTGAGTTTTGGAATGAGACATATCCCAATCAGCGCTGCGTAGCAAAGGTACTGGCCCGCTCAAACACGCACCTTCTCTTCCAAGTTCCAGAGTACAAGACTTGTATTATTAAAGTTCAACTCACCACTGGCAGCACGCTGCATTTTTGGAGCCAGGACCTTGAGAACAATCTCAAGACAGCTCATGAATTGGTGAAGATCCTTCAGAGAAAACGCATGGCGATGCTCGCGCGTAAGCGCTTTCATCAACGAGAACTCGATGGCCACGTGGAGAAAGTGGAGGCGGTGAACCGGCGCTTTGAGGTCCTGCGCCAGAAGCTGGAAGCGGAATGGCAAAAGGAACTGGCGAACCTTGAAGAAGATAAGTCAGAGACCTTCGTGAAATACAAACAATCAGAAACAAGTTTAAATGAAATCGAAAGCAAGCTAGAATCCTATCGGATCTTTGATCATAACTTTAGCGAAGATAGATGGTCTCTAGATCCCGAGCTTTATTTTAAAAAATAACCATTGAAAAGAGGTATGCATGAAGAGATTAATAAGTCTTGTGTGTCTGCTGCTGATATTTGCCAGCTGCCAAGAAAAAAAGTCACAAACAAGTTCCGACACCTTCTACCTTTCACTCTCTGCTGAGCCGCCTACGCTCAATCCTTTTACCTCTACTGATACAGCCTCTCAAACGATTCACGCCTACGTGTTTGAAACGCTCTTGAGCCGCAATCCTGACACCTACGACTGGGAGCCCAGCTTGGCAGAAAAGTGGGAAGTCAGTGCCGATAAAAAAGTATTCACCTTCACCATCCGAGAAGGCGTTAAGTGGAGTGACGGCAAACCACTCACCGTTGAGGACGTGAAGTACTCTTTCGATGCCATCTTCGATCCCGAACTCAACACGGCTCATCTTCGTCCTTACTACGAAAGTATCGAGAAGGTGGAGATCGTTGATGCACGCACAGTGCGCTTCTACGCCAAAGATAACTACTTTAAAAACTTCGATTCTATTGCCACTCTCACCGTGACACCGAAACACTACTACACCGACGCTAGTCGCAAGAAAGATCACAACAAGGTGCTGATCGGCACGGGGCCCTATGACATTGAGAAGTACGAGAAAGGCAAGCGCATCGTCTTCGTCCGTAAAGAGTGGTGGGGCGATAAAGCCAACGCCAAAAAAGAATGGGCTTTCAAACGCATCGTAATGCGATTTATTGCGGAAGAAAACGTGACCCTTGAAAGTCTTAAAAAAGGTGACTTGGATTTCTTGGGTCTTAGACCCGAGCAGTTCGTGAAAAAAACGGATGGCCCAGAATGGGGTACAAAACTCATTAAGGTTCAGACAACCAATAAATCACCCAAGGGCTACACCTTCATAGGTTGGAACAACGATCACCCGATCTTTAAAGATAAAAAAGTGCGTCGCGCTTTAAACATGCTCTACAATCGCCCGCTAGCGATGGAGAAATTTGAATTCAATCTGTCTGACTACGCCACAAGCCCATCGGTACCCAGCAGTGATTTCAATTCACCAAATATTCAGCAGATTAAGTTTGATCCACAAGGCGCTCTCAAAATTCTAAATTCACTTGGTTGGAAAGATACTGACGGGGACGGAGTCCTGGATAGAATGATCAATGGGAAAAAAGTAAAGTTCTCGTTCACACTCCTCGAGCCTTTGGGTGACTTTATCAAGTACCTCACCATTTACAAGGAAGACGCAAAGAAAGTGGGAGTGGAAATTGAGATCAAACAAATCGAATGGAACTCATTCATCAAACTCCTCGATGAGAGAAAGTTTGATGCCGTTCGCCTGGCCTGGGGCGCAGGTGATGGAGATCCGGATTACAAGCAAATCTGGCACTCAAACTCTATTGCGAACGCTGGTTCAAATTTTATTGGCTACAGAAACGCTGAAGTGGATAAGTTGATCGATCAGTCTCGCCTCATTTACGATCGTCCCCAGCGTATCAAGGCCTTCCAGAAGATGTCAGAGATCATCGCCTCCGAAGATCCTTACCTCTTCCTCTTCGCAGGGAAATCAACTCTCTACGCCCACACCGCGCGTGTGCAAAAAGAAAAAGATACTCATACCTATACAATCGGTCAGAGCTTTTGGACCCTGAAGCCCTAGTATGTATAAGTATCTTCTTAAGCGGTTACTGATTATGATCCCGACACTGGTCGGGGTCACGCTTGTAGTCTTTGCGGTCATCAACTTAGCACCTGGATCCCCGGTGGAACAAAAGCTGCAGCAGATGCGCTTTGGTGGCTCATCCACCACTGACTCCTCTGGCCGGGGCTCAAGCACAGTCTCTGATGAAGTGATGGCGGCGCTGAACAAACAGTACGGCTTCGATAAACCTATCCATACGCGCTACTTCATCTGGCTCAAAAATATTGTGACCTTTGA
>JAJTIF010000033.1 GCA_021299675.1 Pseudomonadota bacterium
AGGTGTCTCGATTTCTTCTCAGGGTGAATCTTCCGTTTCGGAAGGTTACGTCTACGAAGCCATCAACGGAGCGAGTAAAGAAAAGCTCCCCGTGATCTTCGTCTTCCAAGACAATGGCTATGGGATTTCAGTACCAAAAGCGGATCAAACAGCGAACGAGATCTGTGCGGAGAACTTCCGTGGTTTTAAAAACCTTCAGATCATCATCTGTGATGGCAAAGACGTTTTTGATTCGATGAATGCCATGCATGCTGCTCGCGAGCACGCAATCAAGCACCATGAGCCCGTCATCGTCCACGCGATGTGTGTGCGCATCGGAAACCACTCCAATTCTGATAAGCATGAGTGGTACCGTGACGACAAAGAAATTGCCGACGCGAAGGCGCAAGACCCGCTACCAAAATTCCGTAGCGACCTCTTGAAGGCCAAAGTCTTCACCGAGAAAGAGCTTGAGAAGATGGAAGCTGAAGCCAAAGAGATCGTTCTTGATGCTCACAAGAAAGCCATGAAAGCCCCAGCGCCAACCCCAGAATCAATTTTTGATTTCATCGTGCCACCAGAATACGTGCCGCAGAAGTACGTCGATGGTACCCATACCGAATCTGGTGAACCGATGAAATTCATCGACGCCATCAACGGCACCTTGAAGGCAGAGTTCCGCCATAACCCCGACACCTACATCTGGGGTCAGGACGTCGCGAACAAAGAGAAGGGCGGGATCTTCAACGTAACTAAAGGCATGCAGCAAGAGTTCGGAAAACACCGCGTGTTCAACGGACCAATCGCTGAAGACTTCATCCTCGGAACGGCGAACGGCATGGTCCGTTTCGATAAGAAGATCCGAGTGGTGGTGGAAGGCGCAGAGTTTGCCGACTACTTCTGGCCTGCGATGGAGCAGATGGTAGAGACCTCACACGACTACTGGCGCTCAAACGGCGCTTTCTCACCTAACATGACCATTCGTCTCGCTTCTGGTGGCTACATCGGCGGTGGACTCTATCACTCTCAAAATATCGAAGGCACTCTCACCACACTTCCGGGTATCCGCGTGGTGTGCCCAGCCTTTGCTGACGATGCGGCAGGCTTGTTGAGAACTTCTATGCGCTCAGAAGGGACCACTGTGTACCTTGAACCAAAGTGCCTCTATAACGCGAAGAGTGCCATGAGCGTGGTGCCGGAGGACTTTGAAGTTCCTTTCGGTAAGGCCCGTCTCAGAAGAGAAGGGACACACCTCTCGATTATTACCTACGGTAACACTGTTCACTTCTGTCTTGAGGCCGCTGAAGAGCTCGGCAAAGAAGGCATCGAAGTTGAGGTCCTCGATCTCAGATCTCTGAACCCACTCGATTACGACGCGATCAAGGCCACCGTATCAAAAACTCACAGAGCTCTCATTGTCCATGAAGATAAAGTCTTTGGTGGATTCGGAGGCGAGCTCGTCGGTGTGATTAATGAACACTGCTTCGAGGAACTGGATGCTCCGGTGCGCCGAGTGGGATCTCCGTTTGTTCCAGTCGGGTTTAACCGTATTCTCGAGCGAGCGACCCTGCCGGATACGCAACGAATCCTGAAGGCTGCGCGCGAGCTTGCGACCTACTGATCATTGAAATAAATTCCGTTTGATGTTCCAATGAGGAGATGAAATATCTCCTCATTTTTTTTCTCCTGCCCTTCACCCTCTTTGCTGCAAGTCCGCACGCTGGGAAAGAGGAGATGAACGGGATCGCCTACAAAGATTATAAAAATTTTTTACAAGACTGGACTCTCGTCACCATCCGATTCCGCAAGGACACGGGTGAGATGCGCATGACCTACGCCAATAAAATTGCCATGGAAACACTGGCCAATGGGAAAAGTGATTATAAAAAAGGGGCGGCCCTCGCCAAGACTGGTATTGCCACATCTCCCGATAAAAGTTTTACCAGCTCTATCGTTCCGCGCTTCATCCGCCGCTACCAAGTCATGGTTTATGACCCTCAGAAATATTCGAAAACCAACGGATGGGGCTATGCTCTTTTTGATCCGAGCGGCAAGACTTTTCCAGAAGACCCGATCGAAACTCAGGAATCCTGTCATGCCTGCCATACCCTGGTGGCTGACGACGGCTATGTGTTTTCTAGGCCCTTTGATTTTCAAGGTAAGACACGCTTCATCGAAGTTGGTAAAAACCGAAAGTCTCCTCTCCGATTTGAAGAAGTGGACACGAAGGGACTACCGGCGGCGCTCAGGGCCATTGTCGGAGATAACAAGACAGCCTCGAAGCTTGTGTTCGAGATTCTTGCCGATAAAATTTTTCAAGGAGCCCTTGATGAACTCAAGCCCATCCTGGAAGAAGAAGCGATCATAAAAAAACGCCCCACTTTTTTCCTTTCGAAAGATCTCAAGCGCTTCGTCGCCGTCATCCCTAATGACGTGAAGGAATGTGCCTTCGACTCAGGTGTCGATGTCCACATGACTTTATTGGACGGGAAGGTCCATAAAGAAAGTGTATGTCTGCATGACTAAAACCATTATAATTTTAGGTAATAGGCTTTATTTTTAAGACCTTGCGAGAGGAGGCAGAATTGTCCATTTACTATTTCATGATGTTCCTGCTGCTTTACGCATGCTCAGCTCCCAAACCGAAAACGGTTGTCGATTTGAACCAGAGGCTATCTGGTAGGTCTCTCACGACTATGTCACAGCCGGTCACCGGAAGTGCAGAAGCCGAAGAGATCATGAATCGTAAGCAATCGTACCATCAGTCACTTTTTGAGCAGAGTTTTGACCCGTACTACGGAACTCCTCGCTACGACGAAGCTTGTCTAAAAGAAAATTTTGTCGGCAATGTCATGAAAACAAATCGGGTGGTAGTACTTCCCATGACCCTTGCTCTGAATCAAAGCTTCGAACCGGGCTTTTGTACGAATTCGACCACGCAGTCTTCATCACTTCACCATATGGTTTATTACCATTGTCGGGGGTCGAGCATTGTGAATAGGCTTATCGTTCCAGCGAAACCAGGGGATGAAAATTTAGATTGGGAACAGCTATGTCAGTAAGAGTATTTCTTCTTTCTTTTTTTGTTCTATTTTATGCTGTCCAAGCTTATAGCAGCTTTACCTTTTCAGGAAAGAAACACCTGGTGAATGGCTGCAAAATTTTTTCTCTCTCAGGGACTCAGATTAAACGAACGCCCGGAGAGTTTTGTCAGTTCTTGGATAACGGTGACTTCCTTAGCATGTCTTCCAAGACCCTTAAGTACATCACAAAAACCGGTGAGGTTAAGTGGAGTGTAGAGAACCAACTTTTTCATCACCAGATGAATCTTTCTACTGACAGACGTCGCGTCCTGGCCCTGGGATCCACTGAAAAAGAAATCCAGGGGAGGTCGTTTCGAGTTGATCAGTTTTATGTCATCGACATCTCAAACGGAGAGATCTTACATAAAGTTGACTCGGACGACTTAATGAAGAAATCAGACGTAAATCCGACTACTCTTGGCCCTGGGTTCCCCAAAAATCTCTTCAAAGCCATCGAGGAGTACTCGCATTTTAATAGTTTCTATGAAATTCCTAAGCTTAATGTGGCTAAGAAGATTCACTCGGCGCTGCAGCCAGGGAATTTCATCGTTAACAGTATTGGCTTGGGGATTCTCATCGTTGACTCAAAATTTGAAAAGATACTCTTGAAGCAGAAACTCGATCAATCTTTCCTACATCATGTGCATGACGTGCAAGTGACCGAGAGGGGAACATTGATTGCGTTTAATAATCTCAATGCGACTAAAGATCTGTTGGTGTTTTCTAGCGTCGTTGAGTTGGATAGCTTGAGTTTTAAAACACTCCGAGAGTTCAAGGCGGAGCCCGCTTCGTTGTTCTTTTCTCATCACTGCGGGGGAGTGCAAGATCTCGGGAGCGGGCTGGTCCTCTTCTCTCACAACTACGCAGGCGTGTTTATTTATAACTTCATTAGTAAGAAGATGGTCTACAGTAACTTTAAAGTTTTCTTGGATGGAGAACGAATCCTCCCGGCCCAGCAGATTAAAATTGAAAATTTAGACTCATTTCTAAAGAACAATACGAGTACTGTCTTCTGACGGGGACCTATCCCCTCGGAAGTTAGTTCTCCGAATAGAAATTGTCAGGTATGAGGGAGAGCAAAATTTGTCCTCTTATTCAAGTTTTGTCTCAAATCCCTGCCTCGGATTAAAATAATTTAGGAGGTTTGGGTTGTCCTATTCATTTGTCGCTCTCATTACGTATCTTGTGTCAGCAGGTTCTTGGGCCTGTGGTTCATCATGCTCAACGCTTCAAAAAGGGGCCGCCCGACAAGTCATTCGTTTGCTTGGAAAGCCTGTGCTGCAAGTGGGTGACCTTGAGAATGGATGTCGCTCGCAACCTTCTCCGGCACAGCCCCTCGATCATGAATCTCAGCTCATCGCTAATAAGAAATGGATCCACGGATCTCCCGATTGTGATGCTCCCGGGGCTCGTGAACCTAAATATGATCTCCTAGAAGTTAATCCTGGCTATTTCATCATCCGCCAAAATAAATGCATCACCGCTGAGGCGCCATTCATGTATCTCATGATTGGTGAGACAGGAGCCTTTCTCCATGACACCGGTGACAGCCGAGACGCTGCGGATTTTCCACTTCGAGAATTGGTTGATGGCATCCTCGCTCGCAAAGAGAAAGAAACCGGTCGTTCGATTCATCTCACCGTCGGTCACGGGCACTCGCATGGTGACCATGTCCAAGGCGATCACTTTTTTCAGGATCGTCCTAACACTACCGTTGTGGGACTTGATCCGGTCAGTGTGGCTAAGGCTTACGGAGTGAGCGACTGGCCCAAGGGAGTGGGATCACTCGATCTTGGGGGCCGCAAACTATCTGTGATTCCGATCCCGGGCCACGAGGCTAGTAGTGTGGCATTCTACGACCACAACACCGGTGATCTTTTAACGGGTGATAGCCTCTATCCCGGCAACATCTTTCTTTCTCCGAGTGCCTGGGGTACTTTCCGCGACAGCGTTTCTCGCCTCAAGGCATTCACGGATAAGAATCCTGTAAGAAACATCCTAGGATCTCACGTGGAGATGACAAATACGCCAGGTAAGGATTATCCCTACGGGTCAACCTACCAGCCCGCAGAGCACCCTCTGCCACTATATCAGAGACATCTTAATGAGCTTTATCAA
>JAJTIF010000076.1 GCA_021299675.1 Pseudomonadota bacterium
TAAGTCAAAGTCAGTTGCATTGTTGAAAAAAGCTTGTGAAAAGTTGAAATATAAAGCTGCGTGCGACGATCTCAAAAAACTCCATTAATCCAATTTTTGGTCACGAGAGAAATTAACTCGTGACCAACTTTAAATTTGGTCTCTGTATCTGAAAAAAATCAATTTTATTCAACTCGGTACGATTTGTGATAGTTTGCAACTTGGATCAAAAGCCGATAGGCTTAACACGTTAAAGTTCCAAGGTTTACCTGTTCCTAGCGGGATAGTGCTCACTGATCAACATTTTGTCCTGGACGATCTCATATCTTTAGTAAAAGAAAAGTTAGTTATACCACTAGCTGTTCGTTCAAGTGGCAGGTTTGAGGATTTGGGGGACGCAAGTTTTGCTGGGATGTATGATACATTTCTCAATGTGAATGACCTTAATTCTTTAGGTGAAAAGGTTCATCTTTGCTTTGAATCCACTTATTCAGAAAGAGTCCTAAACTACATCACTGAAAAGAGAATTTTTACCACACTGGATAACCTCAATACATCCATGTCGGTCTTAGTTCAAGAGATGATTCCGGCAAAGATCTCCGGTGTCCTGTTCACCCTCGATCCTCAGACAGGTCGAGAAGACGAATTCTATGTTGATTATTGTGATGGGCTTGGAGATCAATTGGTATCCGGACTGGTTTCTCCTTCGCGCTGTCGCATCGACATCAGTCAAAGGAAAATCCTAAGACTGCAAGAGATATCGGGATCAGTCAGACTAAGGGATGAAAAACTGCTAGAGCTTATGGAGCTGGGTCAAAGAATCCAGCGCTTCTACGGCTGTCCCCAAGACATCGAGTGGTGCATTGATCAAGAAGATAAGATTTGGATCCTGCAGGCCAGACCCATCACGAGTTTCAACTGGCGCACCGATGTGCCAGAACTCACCAACGCTGACTTCAAAGATGGTGGCATCTCAGCGCGGGTCTGCACTCCCTTGATGTATTCTGTTTATGAGCGGGCTCTTCAGAAATCCATGGGAGAATACTTTTGCAAGATTGGCCTGGTCTCGCATCCTGATAGATACCAGTGGATCTATTCATTCTACGGGAGGGCCTACTGGAACGCCCAGGCCGTGAAAGAGTGCTTATTAACAGTGCCGGATTTCGATGAAGAGAAATTTGACCGAGACCTTGGCATTTTAAAAGACTACTCACAGAATCCTCCCCGTAAATCCTTTATCAATCCTGCGAGCCTTCTCAAAGCCCTGAGTGTTCTCAGTCGCATTGGTTTTGAGTATCAAGACTGTCTCAAGATGGTTGTTGATTTTAGACCCTGGTTTACTGCCCAAGACGATGCGCTTAAGTCGCGGGTCCATCGTGCCAAAGAGTTGAGCCGAGATGACTTCAATCAACTTTTAGCACAAGTGCTCGACTATCAGTTTCGAGTCGAATCGAGCTATTTTCGTGTGATCTACAATAACTCCAATATCCAATCTGAGATCAAAAGAAAAATTAAAGATAATGATCTCATTCTAAGCCTCATCTCGGATCTTCCCCTGGTCGCCCACTCTGCCATCGCCAGTGGCCTTGGAAACTTATCGGAGCTCATTCGAGTTCATGGTGTCGAGTCTGCGCAGGTAAAACAGGGACTCGCGGAGTTCATTCGGGAGCACTACCACCATGGTGAATGTGAGCTAGACCTGACGGTTGCCCGCTGGGGTGAGAAGCCTGAGCAGGTCCTGCAGATGGCCATTAATTTTCAAGGGCAGTGGCACAAGAATATCTCCCGCTTCCATGACCTGTGGGCGAATTATGTTTCCGAAAAACCACTGTGGTGGAAGTGGTTTGTTGAAAATAGATTAACTAGAAAAATCACCCTCGCGCGCAATTTCTTGATGCTGAGAGAGGAATTGCGCACTTATTCAACTCGTGCGTACTATCTGCTGCGCTTGATGTTGCTTGAACTCAATCGTCGTGAAGGCCTCACCCCCAATAAGATATTTCAATATCAAGTCACCGAACTCTTGGATATCCATGCTGTTTCACCTGATACTCTTGAGTTTCGTGAAATGATGTATGAGAGCTACAGAAACTTTACTCCTCCCAATGAATTCGGAGGTTCCAATCCTATGCTCAGAGCTGCCAATCAAAATGCCGGTCTAAGAGGGATTGGGTGCTCTAAAGGAATTGTCCGGGGAAGGGTGCGTGTGATTCTTGAGGTAAGTGAGTCTCATCAATTAGAGGCGGGAGAAATACTCGTGACTCGTTTCACTGACCCGGGCTGGACACCTGTTATGGTGCGAGCCAAAGCGATCATCACGGAAGTTGGCGGCATTCTATCTCACGCTGCAGTCATCAGCCGAGAGTTCGGTATTCCAGCTATCCTGAATGTGACTGAGGTCACAAGAATGCTCAAGACCGGTGACTACGTCGAAGTGGACGGCAGTTCTGGAACCATAGAACTCTTAGAACATGAGTCTTAGGCCTAGGCCAAGATCCGTGGTGAGTAGCCGTTGACCCAGACTGGCTTGTTCTCGTTTAATCGTTAGGGGAGAGCTCGCAAAGAGATCCAGGGTTGAGTGGTGGGTGAAGCTCCAACTAAGACGCGTCTTCCCAAAAACAAATTCAGATTTTGGATCATACACAAGCTGAGTTTGGGAAACCCATGTGTCCGTAAGATTTATCATCACGCCAGGAGCCACAAAGACCTCAAAGGGAAGGAGCCGGTCTTCAAAGTTCAGCACATTGAGATTTGAAATTCTACGATCTCTTTCCTGGTAGCCCGTCTCCAGCGAGATTTTCCAGCGCTCTCCCATCTTCTGGCTAAAGCCCAGAACCAGATCAAACAGATTCTCCGATGCCTTGCGATTAATCAAGTTTGAGGTGTAGAGAGACTGTAGATAAAGCGCGTAGGATTTTTCTTCATATCGAAGTTCTCCTCCGCCTTTGTTTCGTCTCTGGTCTTCACCGATCACGTAGGTCGCCTTGAGGTATTCGCTGAGCGTGTATTCTCCTTGGATCCAAAGAGTGCGAGTGATCTGATTTTCATAGTCCTCTTGGTTCTTGTCACCCAAGAGGTAAAAGTTGAGTTTTGAGCGAGTGGAAGGGTAGAAGCTTGCCATCATCCCATCGCTGGCCTGGTGGATATTACTCTGGTTTGTAAGTCCTAGTGGTTGGTTAAAAGGATTAATGGGATTAAAGAACTCGCCAGAGCCATAGTTAATCATCATACGCCCGATCAAGAAGCTTGAATCTTCACCGTCGAGCTCATAATAAAAACTGTTAAGGATGGAGTCGGTACGAAAGTCCTTGTCTTGCCTATTGTACTGGAGCTTAAACACGTCTCTTGCGACCAAGACATTAGGAAAATTGATGAGGTTCACATTTTTTCTATTCTCTTGGTAGAGACTTGCCTGGGCGTGACGAAAGAACCAATTCACCTCAATTCTTGAGTCTTTAAACTGCGATCTAAAATTTAAATTACCATGGGCCATACTAAAGTGCCCATCCGTCCATTTCTCATTAAGTGGTGATGACCTAGCAGCGCTTGAATTTTTAGCCACTCTGCTTTGAAGTTCGAGATTCCCCTTGAGGCCTGCCTTGAAGTCCCCTCGCTCAAAGGTGGGGGAGGCAAGGCCGTGGCTCATTAAAACGGAAACAATAAGTGCTAGCATGGAAACCTCATGTATGTTTGAAATCATTTTATCATTCCAGGGAATGAATAAAACACTATAATCTGAAGAAGATGATTTATGAGTTACTCCAGAAATGCCTGATCCTCTCCACTCCCGTGATTGTGAGTGGTGTGTTGCACATGGTTGTGGTTCGTCTCAATCTTCTCTCGGTACTGAAAATCCCTCTCCATTCTTCACTTTTCGGAGCCAATAAAACATGGAGGGGAGTGGTAGTGATGCCGCCCTTAACATTCCTGGGGATGATGCTTGCAAAGTGGATTGATCAAGAATCTTCAACAGACTTAATACCAGATCAATATGTTCTTCTTTCTCTCTGCCTGGGCCTCGCCTATGTGGCAGCGGAACTGCCCAACTCATGGATCAAGCGTAAGCTCAAAATACCTCCTGGGTTGCCCTCACCAAAATTTCCTCTCCTTTTTGCCATCGGAGATCAGGCGGATTCGGTGATCGGGTGTACAATTGTTTACGCTCTATATTCAATTGGGAAACCTGGCGATTGGGTTTTTCTGGTTATATTTGGAACGCTATTACATCTTGCCCTAAACCTCGCTCTTTTTGGCCTTGGTTTAAGAAAAAATGCATTGTAGGACAAATGATTAGAAGAATTTTTATCTATCTTCATGAAATGTTTCCACTGCCTTCCCTTATCGCGAGTTTCTTAAGTGGATCGATGGTTATCCTTGTGCTTTGGAAACTGGAGCACAGAGAAGCTAACTTCGTTTCAGTCACGCTTTTGGGATGTCTCTCGCTTTGTCTTTTTTCTCTCTTGTTACGAATTATGGACGAGTTTAAAGATTATCAAGACGATTTAAAAAATTTTCCTCAAAGACCCCTGCCCTCAGGAAGAGTCTATAAGAGTGATCTCAAAGTTTTGAGTGGTGTCATCCTGACGGGGATGCTCTTATTAAATCTCTGGGATGAGATGGTTCTCTTGTCGGCGTTTGGAGTTCTTTTCTATTCCTTGGGAATGCTCTTGTGGTTTGGGATGGAGAAAAAAATAAGAAGTTCACTGCCTCTCGCTCTTCTCACGCACCATCCCATTGTCTTGATCCACTTCCTGTATCTCTTCAGCGTCTACGAGGCAGGGTTTGATGAGGTAACACTTAGAAGTTTTGTTACCGTTTTGCCTCTGGCGCTCATCATGACGAACTGGGAGTTGTCGCGCAAAATGAAGTTTGAAGCCGATGAGAATAACTATACAACCTATAGCAAGATCTGGGGGCGCATCCCCGCAGGCATAATCTGCCTTTGCCTCCAGTTGATTATTCTTAGTGCCTCATGTTTGATCCTGTGGCAACTGCAAACACATGGGTTAGTTTTAGCCGTCTACGTGGTGGCGTTTGTCTCCACGATGATTCCTTATATGCGCTATCTCGCCAATAAGCCGATCCATAAAAATCTTAAATCTTGGTCCGAGGCTCAGATCCTTCTAGTGCTCGTCACCATCAATTTCTGCGCGTGGATAAGCTGATGAAGCCTGGGCTTGTTTCATCACTGCTTGATGCGCAAACGACAAAAGACCATGTCGGTGGGAAGGGGTGGATGCTGCTCAGACTTTTAGAGAGAGGCTACCAGGTGCCTCCTTTCTTTATCGTGCCCACAGACTATGACCTCAGCTCTACCGAAGCCATAGAAAAAGAACTTGTTAATCTGAGAGGAGAATCTTTTTCAGTCCGTTCATCGGTAGATTTGGAGGATGGGAAAAATCATAGCTTCGCCGGTTTGTTTGACACGCACCTCGACGTCTCCCCCTCTTCTGTGATTAAAAAGATTCATGAAGTCAAAAAATCTATAGAGTCAGCGCGAGTCCAGGCCTATCTCACTTCTAGTGGACTTTCGAATTCTTTGAAGATGGCCGTTGTGGTTCAGGAAATGA
>JAJTIF010000265.1 GCA_021299675.1 Pseudomonadota bacterium
GAGCAAAACCTATCTTTCACTCAAGGTCACGAGAGCATCGCACAGACCTATCGCAATCTAGTGACGGTAAGGGCGCTCTTGCAAACGGACAACTTCGATCTCAGACGAGAGGCGGAAAATTTATTCTCCGTGTTCCTTAGAGCAAATTAAAAAACTTCGCGGTGATTTCAGCGGCACACACATTCGACGCCAGGACGTACTTCCCGGCACTGCCACACTTGGCGCTCGGATTAATCGGATAACCGTGTCTGAAACCGCTGATACCTAAGAAGGATACCACCGTCACGTTTTTATTATTCTTATACTGAGCCACAGTGTTGGACCCCACGGTAGTTTCGACCCGGTCTCGGGCCGTGAGCCCGTGCACATTCACCCACTGATCCACATTAAACTGAGCGTTCTTGAACGACACCAACTCGTCACTTGTTCCCTGGATAACCAGAACCCGAGGCCAGGGACCAGTGTAATTGCCAGCTGCATTTCTCACCAGCGTGCCACGCTGCTCTGGGGTTGGAGCCGGGAAACTGAAGCCAGACATGCATGAAAAAGCTGATGACATACTGGTGGCACAGCCGAAGGGA
Organism: Pseudomonadota bacterium; assembly: GCA_021299675.1. Taxonomy (GTDB): domain Bacteria; phylum Bdellovibrionota; class Bacteriovoracia; order Bacteriovoracales; family Bacteriovoracaceae; genus UBA6144. Next base: position 582 of record JAJTIF010000265.1, read on the forward strand.
ACACCGGCCACGATCGCTGCTGCAGCAAATCTTTCTGGGTAGCTGGCAATCATCACACTAGACATCGCACCACCAGCACTCAGACCAGTGATGAAGACTTTGCTCGCATCGATCGAGTGATTTTTTTGCATGAGATCTATCATTTCAATAATGGAGCTGGTCTCAAGACCATCGCGGGAAATATGCGTTGGGCTAAACCAGTTAAAACAGCGAGAAGAATTATTTTCAACATTTTGCTGAGGCAAGAGAACGATAAATTTTTCTTTATCGGCAAGCTGCACCCATCCTGTCTCGTCATCAAACTCACTTGCCGCCTGAGCACACCCATGCATCAGTACAACCAAAGCAGCATTCGGCTTCACATCTTTGGGCACGTAAAAAAACATTCTGAGGTTCCCAGGGTTTTTACCAAAACTGGTTATCTGCTGAAGTGTCGTCTGAGCAAAACTCGAGAGAGAAAAGAGAAGCGACAAAATGAATAATTTCACAAGAACCCCCAGGCAAAAACCTTTGAAAATATCAGTTTAAGCTAGCAAGTTCATTCACTTATGAAAAGATCTATCAGAGAGGCTTCGGGCCTTTTCCGATCCCGTCACAAAAAGTCTAAAAGGCTTAGTAGGCAGGAAATGATAGCTCGTATTGAGTTTAACTCTCAGCTCGAGCAGAGTGCCTGACTCTACGAAAACATTGATAAAATTCGTTAAAACGCGGGAGTTGGATGAAATTTTTTTGTGATGATCTGTGACTGAGAGAGCAAAGGTATCAAGGCTAAATTCATTAACAAGTAGAAGGTTAACCCATTGTTTTTTTGTCGATTTAATCTGAACCACTATTTCATCATCTGATTTCAGCTCTCCCCTCAGGGCAAACGAAGTATCAAGCACCTGAGCGAGATTCAATCCTTTGAGTTGATAAAATTCGTATAAATCAAAAACCCTGCGTCCTTCATGGGTCTCAAGCTTCAAAGACTTCACAACTTTATTTTGCTCAGAGACATAGTTTCCTATTTTGTCCCGTCGATACCCATGGGCGCCGTTAGGACCTAGAAAACCAGCCACTCCTAAGGGGCCCAGGGGACCTGAATTCCCGAGCGCATGCAGCACCCCTCCGGGTGCCAAGTGCTGGGTGCCAAGAGAAGAAAATCTCATCATGGCGTCACCGAGCTCGGTGGTAAGAAACACAGGCCCATACTCAGAGAGAGGCCCATTATAAACACTCATGACTTGCGCAAACTCTTCCCAGCTCCCCACCATTCTCAGCGCCGTGGAAGCGTTCCAGAAATTATCACCAAAGGGACCCAGTGAACCCAGCGGTCCCGCCGCACCCGTGACACCGATGCTTGCCGACAATGGACCTGCGGGATTAAGCCAGACCACCTCATCAGATCTCAAACTAGATTCAAGCAGAGACGATGTGGTAAAAGATTTTAAAATCTGAGCATTCACAAAGCTGGTGAGAAGAAACGCTAAAAAGATCATGTCGGTTTTTAAATCTATGACTTGAAATACTCAAGGCAAGAGAGCTGCAGTGTAATTCTTTCACATCAAAAAAAAGGGCCCCCATACGAGGGCCCATGTGTGTGTCAGGTCTCTTTTTCGAAGTCTCTCGAAATTAAGGGAAACCTGGTGCAGGATGATTTACGAGCAACCAGTGGTCGCTCCACAAGTGTCGCACTTCATGCAAGAGCCATTACGAAGCATGGTAAAGCTCTGGCACTCCGGGCACGACTCACCTTCATAACCTTTCAGTCTGGCCTGTTGGCGCTTTTTCATCTGACTGGTGAGGTCAGCATCGGCTTCTTTAGTAAAGACTTTTTCCAATCGGGACACCTGGCCATCGGGATGATGGGTCTCTTCCATCATACTCAAGAGAGGCTCCTCCGGGACACTCTCGCCGGTGATGCCACCTGGACGCAGTTCATCCGGCTTGATGTGAACCAGGTCATAGCGGCCCAGATACTTCATCGCGAGATCGCGGAAGACAAAATCAATCACTGAGGTCGCCATCTTGATGTTGTCATGTCCTTGCACGACTCCATTGGGCTCAAACTTGGTGAAGGTGAAAGCATCCACGAGTTCTTCCAGTGGCACTCCGTACTGCAGACCCATGGAGATCGCAATGGAGAAGCAGTTCATGAGACTGCGGTAAGCGGCTCCTTCCTTGTGCATATCAATGAAGATCTCACCGAGTTCTCCGTCTTTGTATTCACCGGTGCGCAGATAGATTTTATGTCCACCGACATTGGCTTTCTGGGTGTAGCCGCCGCGACGATTGGGAAGAGTGCGGCGTTCGCGCACATGGATGATTCTTTCCACCACTTTTTGTGCAACCTTCTCCACTTTCTCTGTCTGAGTAAGATCGCCGTAATCTAGGGCGAGCTCCTCGAAGGCCTGAGCGTTCAGGGGCTGCGAAAGTTTTGAGCCGTCTCGATAGAGTGCGTTCGCCTTCACGCCTAACTTCCAAGAAAGTTCATAGGCGTGAGAGACATCTTTCAGGGTCGCTTCAAAGGCCATGTTGATGGTTTTAGAAATCGCGCCGGAGAGGTAGGGCTGAGTCGCGGCCATCATCCGGATGTGACCTTCGATGCCAATCAATCTTTTCCCCGTACGCCCACAGCGATTGGCGCAGTCAAACACCGCGAGGTGCTGATCCTTAAGGTGTGGAGCTCCTTCGACAGTCATGGTACCACAAATGAAATTGGTGGCCTCCGTGATCTGGGCGTCAGTGAAACCCAAGAGCTTCAGAACGTTGACCGAATCCAGTTCACTCTCTTTCACTTTTAAAGTATCCGTGAGGAATTTCTCTCCTAGAGTGTAGCGGTTAAATGCGAAGTTGATCTCAAAAGCAGAGGCGAGAGATTTCTCTACAGCCTTGAGTTCCTCGACTCCAAACCCAAAAGCCTGGAGACTCTCCGGATTGATGTATGGGCAGCCCTTAAGAGTGGCGTGCCCGACGGCAAACTTCACAATCTCGTCGATCTCTTTTTTCTTATAGCCCAAAACCTTGAGCGCCTGAGGGACAGATTGGTTAATAATTTTAAAGTACCCACCACCCGCAAGTTTCTTAAATTTCACGAGCGCGAAATCGGGCTCGATCCCAGTCGTGTCACAGTCCATCACAAGTCCGATGGTACCAGTGGGAGCGATCACTGTGGTTTGGGCATTTCGGTAGCCGTGCTTCTCACCGAGAGTGAGGGCATCGTCCCAAGCGGCTTGTGCCGCAGCCACGAGTTCTTTATCTACCAGCTTAGCGTTCAGGGGTTGGGGCAGAACGGTGAGCCCTTCAAAATCTGTTTTGGCATAGACAGCACGACGGTGATTGCGGATCACTCGGAGCATGTCTTCACGGTTCTTTGCGAAGCGCGCGAAAGGTCCTTTCTCCTGAGCGATTTTAGCGGAGGTGCGATAGCTCACACCACCCATGAGAGCTGTGATGGCGGCAGCGAACTGGCGGCCTGATTCAGAATCATAAGGCAGCCCCATCTGCATGAGAGTGGCGCCGATGTTAGCATAACCCAGTCCAAGGGTACGGTAGTCAAACGAGCGCTGAGCAATCTCACGAGAGGGGAACTGGGCCATGGCAACAGAAATTTCTAGCACCAGTGTCCACAACTCACAACCATGCTCAAAACTTTGATGATCGAACATACCGGTGGTGGGATCCAGAAACTTTAAAAGATTCAAGGACGCGAGGTTGCAAGCGGTATCATCTAAGAACATGTACTCGCTACAAGGATTTGAAGCATTGATGCGACCATCCTGCGGACAGGTGTGCCATTCGTTGATCGTGTCGTCGAACTGCA
>JAJTIF010000315.1 GCA_021299675.1 Pseudomonadota bacterium
GAAGGTGAGCCGCGTCTGACCTGCGAACCACGGATGCGCATGCACCATGCCCAACGCCCGCGGATGTCCGGCATCGGGCACGCCATCGGCGAACAGCGCCTCGATCTCGTGCACTCCTACAGCTATGATCCGCTCCTGGTGTTTGGCTTTCTGCTCAAGCGCGACAATCGCATCCCGTTGATCTACACCTGTAACGAAAAAGTTTCAGATCTCTATCGTCCGTTCTGGCACGACTATTTCGTAACCCGGCTGGATCAAGTCATAACCTTTTCTCCCATCATGCTGGAGCAACTGAAGGAGCGCCTCCCATTCTTGAAGCGAAAGATATTTCTCTCAGGTGCAGGCATCGAGCTGCGAGCAAAACCCAACCTAGGTAAGCCCGAAGGGACACTCAAGCTGTGTACCTATGTCTCGGGCACGCAGTCGGATGTGGAGAGTTTCCTGCCTTTATTGATTAACCTGCCTCTGCTGGAAATTCAGGGAGTAAAAACCATTCTCTCGCTGGTGACAGAAGGCTCTTGGTTTGAGCACCCACACTTTGAAAAATTTAAACGCACAATCCTCGAGCGCGGACTGGAGCACTTCGTGTCTTTTCATTCTCAGCCCTGGGGCTCTGTCGCTCTCTCGCAGCACCATATTTTTGTATCGGTCTCAACCTCAAGACCCTTTGATGAGCACGAGCTCAGTGCCCTTATGTGCCGCCTGCCTGTGCTCATTCCACGCACCAGTGTTAGATCAGACATGATCGGGCACGAGCGCTTGGGACTCACTTACCAGTCCGGCGACTCCCGCGAGATGCGTGCCAAGATCCTAGAGATCTATCAGCACTACGGACGATTCACTCATTTTCTAGACCTAGATTTCGAGGGGTTACATGAAAAACATGGGTTTGATACTTATGTGAGTGAGCTCTTTAATCTGTATGAACGAGTGGCCCTGCAGCGCCTGAGATTTAGTCTTAAGAAAGGCCGTGTTCGCGCGTCAAAAGCCTGATTTCCTTTGACTCAAATCACCTTTATCGTCTATAAATGAGCCTCGATTCAATTCGGACCCTTCGTAGAAGGGGCAATGTCAAAAAAGGGAGGTCATTATTATGGCCACCAAACAAACCGCATCTAAATCCTTTGAAGTTCCTGCCTGGATCAAAGGCTTTGATTTCGTCCAAGGGGACGAAGTCGAGAAGGCACCAAAAACTGAGTTCGGAGATCTAATCAACTCCAGCGCAGCTAAAAACTTTGCTGAAGGCGAAGTCTTTATGGGCAACGTTGTCAACGTTACTGACGACTATGTCACTGTAGACATCGGCTACAAGCAAGAAGGTCTCGTCCTTGCTAAAGAGTTCCGTTCATACGACGGCACTTTGAAAGTAAAAGTCGGCGACGTCATTCAGGTTTATCTTGAGAAGCTTGAGAGTGCCATGGGCAACCTCGTTCTTTCGAAAGACAAAGCTGAGATCCTCAAGGCTTGGGATAAAATCTCTGAAGCTTGTGAGCGTGGCGAAGCAGTAGAAGGGACAGTCATCGCGAAAGTGAAAGGCGGTCTCTCTGTGGATATCGGTGTGAAGGCATTCTTGCCTGGATCACAGATCGACATCCGCCCCGTAAAGAACCTCGACAAGTACATTGGTAAGACAATGGAATTCAAGGTTATCAAGTTCAACAAGAAGCGTGGGAACATCGTTCTCTCTCGTCGTGCGATTCTTCAAGATGAGCGCGGTAAGCTTCGTGATGAAACACTTGCTCAGATCCAAGAAGGCATGATCGTAAAAGGTATCGTGAAGAACATCACCGATTACGGCGCATTCATTGATCTCGGCGGTGTGGACGGACTCTTGCATATCACAGATATGTCTTGGGGCCGCGTGAAGCATCCTTCTAACCTCCTTGGTGTGGGCGATGAAGTTGATGTTAAGATCTTGAAGTACGACTCTGGTAAAGAGCGCGTATCTTTGGGTCTCAAGCAAGTTCAACCGAACCCTTGGGAATCCGCAAAAGACAAGTACTTCCCAGGGACGAAAGTATCTGGCGAAATCGTGTCTGTTAAAGACTACGGTATCTTCGTTGAACTCGACGACGGAATCGAAGGTTTGATCCACGTTTCAGAAATGAGCTGGACCAACAAGAAAGCTCCAGTCAAAGCTTACAACGTAGGCGAGAAGATTGAAGCTGTGGTTCTTGAAGTTGATGTTGAAAACAAGCGCATCTCTCTTGGTATCAAGCAATTGATGCCAAACCCTTGGGATGATCTCGTGGCTAAGTATAACGTTGGCAAATCCGTCACTGGTACAGTGAAGGCGATCGTTGAATTCGGTCTCTTCGTTGACCTCGGCGAAGAAGTCGACGCCCTCATCCACGTTTCTGACGTTTCATGGACAAAGAAAACAACTGAGCTTAGCGCTGACTTCAAAGTAGGTCAGAAAGTAACAGCAGCGGTTGTCTCTGTAGACCGTGAAAACCAGAAGTTCTGCCTCGGTCTCAAGCAGCTTGAGGAAGATCCATGGAAGCGCATCGAAGAGCGTATGCCTGTTGGTAACACCATCGAAGGTGAAGTTGTTCGTCTCACGGACTTCGGAGCTTTCGTTGAAGTAGAAACTGGTATCGAAGGCCTCGTGCACATATCTGAAATCTCTGACGAGCGCGTAGAAAAGCCCTCTGACAAACTTGAAAAAGGTCAAATGGTTAAGTGCGTGGTGATTTCTATTGATAAGTCAGCGAAGAAGATCGCTCTTTCAATGAAGTCTGCAGAAGCCGGCGAATACAAAGCTAACTA
>JAJTIF010000337.1 GCA_021299675.1 Pseudomonadota bacterium
CGATCCCGCCGCCGATCTGGAAGAATCCAATCGAGGTCGTCTTCGCGGTCTCAATGTACCAGTCCGCAAGGCTCATCATGTACTCGATGCCTGTGCGCACAGTGTGGACGTTTTTCACTTCGCCTTTCATACAGAACGAGGCGTACATGTTTCCAAGAGTTGAGTCTTCCCACCCAGGAACAACCATCGGGATGTTCATTTCAGCTGCAGCTAGCATCCATGAATTTTTCGGGTCGATCTGATAGTGAGGAGTGAACTTGCCTTTCTTGAGAGCGCGGAAGAAGAACTCATGAGGGAAGCAGCGCTCGTTTTTAGCTTCAGCTTCTGCCCACTCGTTGGCCATGATCGCCCAAATTTTTCTCATCGCCGCTTCTTCGGGGATGCAGGTGTCGGTCACGCGGTTGAGGTGTTTGTCGTAGAGCTTTTGTTCAGCTTCTTTGGTGAGGCCTCTCCAATCCGGGATGCGCTCGTAGTGCTCGTGAGCGACCAAATTGTAGATGTCTTCCTCAAGGTTAGCGCCCGTGCACGAGATCGCGTGGACTTTACCTTGGCGGATCATCTCGGCGAGCGAGAGACCCAGCTCGGCGGTACTCATAGCTCCGGCGAGAGTGACCATCATCTTTCCGCCGCTGGCGAGGTGAGCCTCGTAACCTTTAACAGCGTCCATCATCGCCGCTGCATTGAAGTGGCGGTAGTGGTGGTTCATAAATGTAGAAATAGGACCTAGATTGCTCATGATAGACCTCAAAAGCTCGCGCAGCTTGCAGGCCGCGGCTGGTAATTGAAACGGGTAGTTGCCCTTCACTCCGATTACAAGCGGCATTTCACTCACTTCTACTCCTTTGGTCAAGAGGGATTTTGACTTGCCAGAACGCCCTTTGACGTGGTGTGGTTTAACCTATGGTAACAATTATCTTTTTGCTTTTATCCTCTCTACAAGTTTTCTCTAGCCCCCTGAAGCCGCTCTCAAATTACGAGCAGCGCCAGCGTTTGGTTGAGCTCTCCCACCGTCCCTGGACTGGGGTGATCAAGGAAAAAGCTGGGAAATCGGGCTTTGGCTGTGCCATCAGTGAGCTGACCATTCCGGTGCTTTCGCGCACTGATGAATCTTGGGATTTTAAGTTTAAACTTTTGATGCCTCAGACGGATCAAAAAGTTCCACACGTCATGGTCATCCCGACCATCGAAGGCGTGACACCTCTTGAACCAGCGGTCGCCTGGCAGCTGTGCCGTGCGGGTTATGCGGTGAGTGTAATTGATGTCAACGACACGTCTTACCCAGCGACTTTCCCGGCTTGGGGCCATGAGGATATGGTTCTTCGTCGCACGATCATCACCCTGAAAACCATCATGGATTGGATCCAAAATGACGAGCGCTTTGTGCGCAACCAGATCGGTCTCTATGGTCATAGTCTCGGTGGTATCACGGCCAGTATTATGGCCGGAGTGGAGAGCACGAGACTGAAAGCGGTCATCATTGGTGTCGGCGGCGGCAACATGCCGGGCATTCTGACAGATAGCATTTATCCTCGAGTGGCGGGGCTGCGCTGGTTGCGCTATCAGGCGACCGGAAACTTTTCAGCCGAAGAGCACGAAAAGATTCAGCGCGAGACCTTAAAGTTCGATCCGCTTTATTTTGCCAATCGGGTTAAAACCGATCGCATCTATAAGATCATGGCGCGCTTTGATCTGAGTGTTCCTTACAAATATCAAAAAGAGACGCACAAGGCTTTTGGCAGTCCACAGCACCACACCATGTGGGGGGCACACATCGATGGCCTAGTGAGAATGACGACCATTGATTTTGATAAGATCCAAGAGTTCCTTGATTCGAAACTAAAATAAACTTCTGACCAGGGCCGCTACTCCGAAGAGTCCAACGACGATGGCGGCGGTCTGAGAGAATTTTGTGAGAAAAGATTGGCTGAGTTTCTGCTTCAAGAGACCCGTGCCGATGCTCAGTGACATCCACCACAAACACGATCCTAAGAACACACCCAAGAGTACAATCAGAATCTGATTGATCCCTACCGCCTTGATCCCAAGGCCTGCGTAGACGGCCATGAACCCCAAAATCGTCATGGGGTTTGAGAGTGTCAGAATGAAGGATTCCCAGAACATCTTGAAGATGGGTCTCTTCTCGGTGGGGCAGCGAACCTTATGTAAGTCGGGTGGGGGGGTGAGATACATCTTCACTGAGACGATGATGAGAACGATCCCGCCAAACACACGCAGCTGAGTCTCGTAGCCCATGATCATATCCAGTACACTGGAGATGCCAAATGCCGCGATCGCTCCGTACATCGTGTCCGCCACGCCCGCTCCAAGCCCCGTGAAAAAGCCACAGGTCTTCCCAAAGCGCAGGGAGCGGTCCATGCAAAGTAAACCAATCGGGCCCACGGGCACAGCCACAGCGAATCCCAAGAGCAAACCTTTACCGAATAGGAGCCATTCCATGTCGAGTAGTTTAAGTGAATCGAACTAAAGAGCAATAGCGCTTGGCGCAATCACCTTAAAAAATAAGTTTGTGCCCCTGTCAAAAAACAGTCATGATTTCTAACACTTTCCGCTGCCCCGACAATTTATTGGACAAGTCTGAAGTCACTCTGCAAAAATCACTCTACACCAAGTCTTAAAAGTAGGATGCCGGAGAGCTTGGCGACACACAGACCATTTGTAGA
>JAJTIF010000346.1 GCA_021299675.1 Pseudomonadota bacterium
AGATAAAAACTTCCAGGGAAGTAGGATGACATAGTCACTGCAAAGTGCGGAGTTCGGCGGGCAAAGCGGCTGAATTTTTTACTCTTAAAAGAGGAACGGAAGAAGTTTATTCAGATACCGCTTGCTTTCTTAAAGATGAGAAAATTTATTTTAAAAGCTCTTATCAAACAAGAAACAAAGTGGGCGGTCTTCATGCTCTGCCTGCTTTTATTTGGTATGTTTTACGCTCTCACCGGTCACCTCAGCGGTGAACTTGGGATCACGATAGAGATGACCTCCCTGGAACGTGCTATTCCTCTCATGCCTTGGACCATATGGATCTACTCAGGTCTGTATCCAGTCTATCTCTTGTGGTGTTTTTACCATTTTCAGGACATGGGAGAGTTAAATAAAACCCTTTATGGATTTTTTATTCTTACTTTAATAAGTGGATGCTGCTTTATATTTTACCCACTCATCTCTCCTCGCGTCCTTTATCCTGTCTTAGATACCTCGTCTCTAAATGGGCGCTTTCTTCTCTTCATCAGATCCACTGATACCGTTGGGAATTGTTTTCCAAGTCTTCATGTCGGTTTCTGTACTCTTTTTGCTTTGACCTTTTATCGCACGAATATCTACAAATTCATCATAGCGATGATTGTGGCCACATTAATCTCTGTTTCAACTCTTACTATCAAGCAGCACTACCTGGTGGATGTAATCGGTGGGGCAATGCTCGCGAGCTTGATCTACTTTGTAATGGATAGATGGACTAGAGTTGTAGTCCCACCATCCCAAAAGTAAGACCTGCCGCTGTGGCAAGGATGAGCACCTGATCCCCCTCTTTAAGTAGTTTTTCTTCGAGGAGATCGTGCAGAGCCATGGGTATTGATGCGCCCACGAGGTTACCGTAACGCTGAATATTGATGACAAACTTCTCTTCTGGAATTTCAAGTTTCTGCTGCATAAGACGCAAACCTAGAAGAGAGGCTTGGTGAGGCACAATAAAAGTAAACTGATCCAGCATAAGGCGATGCTTGTGAAGAATTCTCTCAAAGAAAGACGGAAAGAGTTTTGATGTCACTTTGAAAACTTTGGCACCGTCCATGGAGAATAAAAATTTCGAGCTCTCACTTGAGGCCACGTCTTTAGGATGTAGCCTTGTTCCTCCCGCTGGTATCTCTGTGGCGTGAACAAACTCATTGTGGGTTTCAAATTCACTGAACATAAACCCTTCCTCATTCTCAGAGCGTGTGAGGATGAATGCCACGGCACCATCTCCAAAGAGCGCCGCCGACTCCGGCTCTAAAAGATTTAAGCCCACACTTGGTTTCTCTGAAGAGACAATGATGATATGTCGATAAACTTCCGTTGTAAGAAAAGAGGCTGCCACCTGTAAGGCTTGCACGAAACTCAAGCAGGTTGCCCCCACATCAATCGCCCCAACGCTTGAGGGAAAATTTAATTCTTTATGGATGAGAGCGGAGTTATGGGGAATAGGCTGATCTGGTGTGCCACTGGCGGAGATTAAAAGATCAATATCTTCAAGTTTAACAGAAGAATTTTTAAGGGCGGCCATAACCGCTTTCGCACCCATCTGTGCCTGGTTTTCACCTTCCGCCATATAGCGGGTCTGCACTCCCGTTTTCTTTAGGATCCAGTCCTCATCCACCTGAGTCAAGCTCGCCATCTCCTTGGCCGTGACGACTTTTTGAGGGAGGTAGCGGCCTGAGGAGATGAATTTAAACTTTAGTTTTTTCATTTAACGCATGATTGCATTGTGACATTTTGCAGTCAAGTAATTCAAGTATTGGTATGTTTAGGGGTATGAAAATTGTGATCACTGGCGCCACAGGATTTTTAGGATTCAACACGGCCCGATGGCTTAAGAATAAAGGTCACGAGGTTACAGGCCTTGGGCGCAATCTCACTCGGGGACTAAGACTTAGAGATCTAGGAATGTCATTTATTCCCTGCACTTTGGCGGAGACCTCACTTTACAGTCATGCGCTCTCCGGAGCCGAGGCTGTGGTGCACTGTGCTGCTCTTTCCGCTCCTTGGGGCACGCCTGACATTTTTCATGCCGCTAATGTCCACGGCACCCAAAGTGTTCTCGATGAGAGTCGCAAACAAAAGGTTCCGCGCTTCATTCACATTTCAAGTCCTAGCATTTATTTTCGTTTTGAAGACGCTCTGGACATTGATGAGGCAACTCCCCTAAAGCCGCCTTTTGCCTCTCTTTACTCTGCGACGAAATTTGCCGCCGAAGAGGTGGTGGATGCAGCCGGGGAAGATATCTTTTGCGTGACACTGAGGCCTCGTGGCATTTTTGGTCCTGGAGATGAAACCCTTCTTCCTCGCCTGATTAGAGTCGCCAAGAAGCGCGGACTTCCTCGCCTAGGCGACGGAAAAAATATCATTGACCTGACCTATGTGGACAACGTCTCTCATGCCATCGAGCTTTGTCTGAGATCGAGCGAGATCACGCGAGGACAAAAATATAATATCACTAACGGTGACCCTGTGGAGCTCTGGCCTTTTCTTGATAAACTCTTCACGCGCTTGGAGCTTCCCATCAGTCCCAAATCCCTCTCCTACAACCGCGCTGATCTTTTAGCACGTCTACTTGAATGGACCTACTCCACTCTTCCCCTTAAAGGCGAGCCAGCACTCACGAGATATACAGTAGGACTGCTCGCTAAATCCCAAACCCTCTCCATTAAGAAGGCTAAAAAGGATCTTGGCTATGAACCATTAATTGGCATGGAGGAAGGTCTTGAGCGCGCTATTCTTTGGCTGCAAGAGAGCAAAAAATGAAGAGAAAGTTTTCAATTTTCTCCTCCTATCTTCTGACACTTTTTACCATAACCCTCTCTCGCACACCTCTAGCCTTTGTGCCCATCAAGATTCGCCTTTACTTCTTTTTTCCCTTTCTTCAAACCCATAGTCCATTTTACAGAACAATCAAAGAGCTTCCCATCATGAACAAAGCTCTTTGGATGAAAAACTTTGACCGGATCAATACTGTCGGTGTAACTCTCGCTCAAGCCGAGAATGTAGCGCTTGCTTTTGAGAAAGACCCAAATTTGCTTCCTTTCATCGATCAAACCACAGTGCTCTTTTCTACGGGCACCTCCGGCAACCGCGGAATTCAGCTCACCAGAAGTCACGAGCAGAACGCGTGGACGGGTGCTGTGCTGGCGAAACTTCTTCCCC
>JAJTIF010000278.1 GCA_021299675.1 Pseudomonadota bacterium
CACAGGTTTTCAAGACGCTGCCGATGGCGCGAGTCACCAGTCACTCACGTACATGAGTGCCCTGGCCAGCATCCCCAACACGGTGTTGGTGAATCTGGCGACCAGTAAAGAAGCTGAATCCTATGTGCTCGAGGCGATTCAGACTATCGCCACGCTTAGGGAGAAAGGTGAACACGCGCCTAGTTTTGTGTTCTTTTTAGGTCGTGAAAATTTCCCCACAGAAACGGCTCCAGGTCTTGAGTACAAGCTTGGAGTGCCGCAGGTGATTGAAGCTGGGACTGATGGCATGATCGTCTCGACAGGATCGCTTCTGGAAGAGGCCCTCAAGGCTGCCCAGATGCTCAAAGAAGAAGGCAAGAGTGTCAGTGTCATTCATCACCCTTTCGTGAACCGCGTGGATGGAAAACTCTTTGCTCAGATGCTCAAAAAATCAGGCTCAAAGCTTGTGACTGTGGAAGATCATCAATTGATCGCCGGCATGGGTGCTATGCTCGTGCACTCACTCAAAATCGCCGGGGCTGAGTTCACGGTTCGCTCTTTGGGAGTGAAAGGTGAGTTCGGGCAATCCAGCTACACCGCGCTTGAGCTCTACCAAAAGCACGGGCTTGATTCGCTCTCAATCGTGAAGGCCGTGCACTCACTTCTGTGAGCACCACCCAGCGCACACCAGCCGCTCGCCTTTGATCACGCGAGCGGTGCGATGCTCGTAGCCGTCCTGACCCGTATAAAAAATGAGAAGTGTGCCCACCGGATAGGGACCTAATTCCTGGGACTCTTCGCCTTTTCGTCGAAAACCAAGGCTGCCGCCATCCATCTCTCCAAACACATTGAGCGAGAGCGAGAAGGCCAGCACCCGTGAGCCGTCGTCATGCCAAATTCCATCCTCTTCATACGGGTCAGCGCCTGTGCGATAGGAGAGGATATGCTCGATGTGGTTAAACTCTTTATGTTCCGCCAGCAAAGGTGCCAGCCTCCTTTGGATAAAATCACTCATGAGCCTATCCAAACGGGGGAAGTCCTTGGAGCGCGCGGCTTCAAGGATCTCATTGGGAAGATCGAGTTCCAGCAGCTTATGACCCTTAATCAAGCTCATGGGGCAGGGGTCTTCTTTTTGGGCGGTAGTAAGTGCGCGGAGAGTATTTGGCGAAATCAGCAATCTTACTCATGTAGATGCAGGCGTACTTCTCTACCTGGCCTGCAAAGCGTGAGGGTTCGATGCCCGCGCGCATGACCTCACCCCACGAGGGGTTGAAGTGGCCCGAGTACTTGCGGATGAGCACACCAAGCTTCTTGTCCATTTCACTGATGGAGTTGAAGAGCGTTTGGGTGGTTTCTTTCTTTGGTTTCCCATTATTGTGCTGGAGATCCAGTTGGTGCTCGAGCTTTACTTTTTCACCCATGATCTGGGAGATCTCATTGTTGATCTCGCGAGTCTTGAGCAGCCCTTCTCTCTCTCCCTCAAGCTCTTCCACCACTAAGGCCGTGCGCCAGTTACAGGTTTTTTTCAAGGTGAGGATGTCCCCGTAGATGTGATCCCCGAGATAGAGAATCTCTTCACCCGTAAGACCTGAGTCTTTCTGTAAGGCAGAAGCACAACCACCTTGGTAGACGCCTTGAGTGATTTTGCCGTGGTGGTTTCTCAGAAGTCCCGTCTTGAGATCGACACTCAGGAAGGGAAGCTTGTCGGTAAAAAATCTCGGTTTAGCAGAGCTTGTGATGACCACATCAAAGAGCTCCATCCATGATTTATGCTCTTTGAGGAAAGGCGTGATGGTGTAGTCCAAAAGGAGCTTGGTGTACTCGTAGTCGGAATTCGTGACCACCCACAGGAGTTTACCGAACTTCTTAAAATTTTCGAGCACGGCCACGGACTCCGGGTCACGCACGATGTATTTAGGCACATCCTTGCGCACTTCACCCTTAAGTGTTCCGTCTCTGTGAGACATGTCTAGGGCATCGATTAGGTCCGCTTCGATTTTGAGAAACTCGGGCAGATTGAGTTCGGGCTTTTGATTTTTAAGATCGACGATCTGCATGTAAAGGCAGGCGTAGGCGATAGAGAAATAAGTATCCACGATGGCGTAGCGAGTGGTGTCATTGAGATCCACCGAGAGACCCTGATAGATTCTCTGCTGCTCTTTAAAATCCAGCTCACTGCCACCGTGGCGGGAGTGTTTGACTTTGGAGTGTAGCGAGAGCTTGAGGACGTTGCCGTGGGGCTTGTCGATCACCAAGCCGCGGATGATGCGGTTGTAGTCGAAGAGCAGAGATTTAATCTCTTTGGGGTAATTTTTCTCGGCGATGAGTTTCTTTTTGATCTCATTGTAGGTCATCTCCTCGAAGGCTTCGGAGTTATAGCGGACCAAAGTATAATCCATATCAAAGCCAATCGCTTTGATGTGCTTCATGTTGAGGGTTCTATTAACAAATATACTCATGGATTCCTCGTGTTATCACTCATTTATTAGAGTCTCAAAGAGCGAGGAGAGAGTCAAATAGAGTCATTTTTACACATTGTGTTAAATTTTTCACTGCCCTGTCGAGCTTTAGTCTATAACCCTTCGGCTTGTGACTTTTATAAGGAGTGCCTATGTCGCGTTTGTTGCAATCTTCCGTCTCCCTCACTCTGTCGGTCCTCTCGCTTCAAGCGGTCGCCTCGGCACCTGTGAATGATAAAGTCGTCTACGGTGTGGATAATCGCCTAGAAGTTTTTGAGGCCGCGGCTAGCATGAAGGTGCTCGCAGCATCCACGGCAGCGATGATCTCTCCGCGGGAGTTGATCAAAAACGAAGACGGCACCTTTAACACCACTCAAGACCCTCTTAAGGCCAACGGCATCTGTGAAGACGATCCCTATGCCAACCAGCCC
Organism: Pseudomonadota bacterium; assembly: GCA_021299675.1. GTDB lineage: Bacteria > Bdellovibrionota > Bacteriovoracia > Bacteriovoracales > Bacteriovoracaceae > UBA6144. The sequence continues at coordinate 2,870 of JAJTIF010000278.1, forward strand.
ACTCCTGCCAACTGCTCAGGCTTTTTGGTTGGACCAGATCTTTTGATGACGGCCGGTCATTGTATCCGTTCTCAGTCGGCGTGTGAGTCGATGAAGTGGGTGTTCGGGTTCGCGGTGGACGAAGCCACCAAGAAAGCAGGGATCAGTATTGCGGCCGATGAGATCTACAGCTGTAAGCTTCTCATTAACCAAGAGCTCATGTCTTTCAAGGGCACCGACCACGCGCTGATCCAGTTGGATCGTGTGGTGAAGAACCGTCTGCCGTTGAATTTTAGAGCAGAAGGAGCGGCGGAGGTGGGTGATCCTCTGGTGGTTATTGGTCACCCGATGGGTCTGCCGACGAAAGTCGCTGACGGAGCGGCGATCCGTACCAACACGCATCCTCACTATTTCGTGGCTACACTGGATACCTTCGGTGGGAACTCAGGTTCAGCGGTATTTAACACCAACACACTCACGATCGAAGGGATCCTGGTGCGTGGTGAAAACGACTACGTTTATAATAGTGAGAAGATGTGCCGCGAAGTTTTCGTGTGTGCTGAAGACGCTTGCCGCGGGGAAGATGTCTCGCGCATCACTTCCATCATCGAGCTCGCCAAGCGCGACGTGGTGCTTGAAGCCGCTCTTAAAAACGACGTAGAAGTAGTCGGCAAGTACGTCTCTGAGAAGGGCTGGGTCAATATGTACGACAACGCTCGTGAGTCGATCCTGACTAAAGCCGCTCAGGCCGAAGCCTTGGACGTAGCGAAAATCGTGAGTCAAGCGGCGACGATTGATGTGAACTCTAAAGATTTAAAGGGCAAGACTGCGCTTCTGCACCTCTCTGCAAAGAAAGACCTCTCGGCTTCGGGTGTGGAGATCGCCAAGCTTTTGATCGAGAAGAAAGCTGACGTGAACGTACAAGACGAGTTGGGTGAGACGGCCCTGATGAAAGCTGTAACAGCTCGCTCAGTGGAG
>JAJTIF010000155.1 GCA_021299675.1 Pseudomonadota bacterium
GTTTTTTCTCTCAAGTTCATGGCGATAGGAGAAGTCACGGATGATAAAAATACTCTTCGCCACATTTCGTTCGAACTGACTATAGAGCGAAGAGACTGAGGCTCGAAGCGCCGAACCACATCCGTTCATGCGACACGTTTTATCCCAGTAAACTTGACCAGACACGAATTTCTGAGGCACAGAGGGCACGTACTCTTGGGCACCTTTGGGGGACTGTGGACGCATGCTCCAGAAGACTGTTCCCTTCGTGAAGTCTGAATTGCCTGAATGACATTTCGATTGAATCAGACTCTCTTCCTCTCTCGCATCAATCTCGATGATCCCAGCGCGATAGGAGCTTGCAATCAGATATTCCCAGATGGGTTTCTGAGAAAAATCCTCGCACTTACCTGTAATGTTTTTCTTACCTGTAATCTGAGAAAGCATCGACTCTTGAGGACTGGGCCTTAAGCTAAAGAGATTGTAAGACCACGCCAAGCCCGTACACATGGAGTTTTCTAGGGCCGTTTTATCGTTTGCCGTGGGATAACTAAAGCGCAGCATGGCCAGATGCTCGTGATCGAGACCCGCCACCTGGATCCACACGATCCTCGTGGGCTGTAACCCAAATTGATGTTTCTTGAGATTAAGACTGGTTACTTGCGCGCACCCAGAAAAAACGAGCACGCAGATTAAGATAAATGACTTCAAGCAGGAACCTCTTTTTTGGGTCTCACGAGCTTCTCAAAAATCTGATCTTTGACGAGAAAAGAAGCCATGATCCGGTGAACAAGCACAATCCAAAAAGCATAACAAAGTTGTGAGAGCAGGATGTAGCCGAGATTTAAACAAAATACGTGAAAACCGACAACGACGAGATTCCCCACATAGAGGCGAAAGGTGTAATTAAATTTTTTCTTGAAAACAGCTAGGCCCACAAAACTGCCAATCCAGAATACGCTTAATAATCCCACACTTACCCACAGGGGGACTGCGTAGCCAAGCATCCCGCCGATCAAGGGCAGGCGCCATAGGATTTTCCGATGAAGCTGACTGGGTTCATCAACTAATCCAAAAAGCACAATCCCAAGCCAGCTCCAGGCCACCAGGCCAATAAGCACGGAATAGGTTTGTGGAAAATGAAAAAGAATATTGAAGCCATGCCACATAAGGGCATCAAAGCCTAAGGCAAGTGAAATACTCAGGGACGTCGCGTAAGCCAAAGTCTTGAGGGCTGTCTGTGGGAGTTTAAATTGTGCGATGATGAAAAAACTCTGAGTCAGAGCGAAGAGTGCCAAAGCAGTCTGACCGAGAGAAAGCCATGAAGTATTCATACTCAAACCTGAGAAATAAAGTAATATTGTAAGTATATTTGTTTTTTAAAATAAGTCTTTTTATCTTTTAAGCGCACAGCAGGATGTTGAGGGAGGAGCAATGGATTCAAGTCTTGAATTAAGCCGTGAGATTATGTGGAACATTCCAACATGGATGAAGATATCCATGTACGCGATGCTTGCCATTTCATCGGCAGTTTTTTTTAAGGGTCTCTACAAGAAGTACGTCTTCGTCACTCAAGGAAAATCCCCACGAGCTCTTTTGCCGCAGAGTTTGAATTTTAAAAATCTCCTCAAAACCATCTTCTTTCAGGGGAAAGTCACTCGCTCTCCTCTCGTCGCTGTGTACCACACTTTGATTTTCTGGGGATTCATTACACTTTTTATTGCGACTGAATTTGTGGCCGTCCACGCTGACACTCCTTTTAAAATCTTCAAAGGCCTGACCTACCAAATCGTCTCTCTCATCGCCGACATTGGTGGGGTTGCTGTGCTGGTTGGGATTGGGATCGCTTTCTGGAGACGCTACATTCTTAAGCCAAGTTACCTTGCAGCGACCAAACCAAAGCAAGAAATGTTCATGTACGCCATGCTGATCACCCTGATTGTTGTCGGCTACGTGCTTGAGGGCATTCGCCTTCACGGAACATACATGCCCTCCGAAGAACAGATCTGGTCACCAGTGGGCTGGTACATCGCTGTCGCTTTCGGCAAGATGAACCTTGCCGATGAAACCTGGGCGCAACTCTACCGTGGCATCTGGTTCTTTCACATGGTCAACACCATGGCGTTTGTCGCCACTATTCCTTATTCGAAGTTCATGCACATCATTGCCATTCCGATCTCGGCTCTCATTACACCAAAGTTCAGAGGTGGTGTACTGAATCCGATGAATTTCGCTGATGAGAATGCTGAGACCTTTGGTCTCGGGAAACTCAGTGAACTGACGATGAAAGAGCGCTTCGATACGATGGCCTGTGTAGAATGTGGTCGCTGTACACAGGTGTGTCCTGCGAATCAGGCACAAAAACCTCTGGATCCAAAACTCATTGTCACCAAGATGCGTGACACACTGGCGCAGGTGAATGGCGCAGATAAGGGCCTTTGGGATGAGAATCCAATCTACTCTTCAAGCGAGCTCGACTCCTGTACCACGTGTGGCGCCTGCATGGAGGAATGTCCGTCAAACATCGAGCACGTTCAGATCATCATGGACCTCAAGCGCTATAAAGCTTTGACCTTGGGTGACCTACCACCAGCTGCTGCCGATGCCGTGGCGAAAATTAAAAACAATGGTAACCCTTGGGGGATCTCACAAGATGACCGCTTCAACTGGGCACAGGGCCTGGATGTTCCTGTGATTGAGCCTGAAAAGAAAGTTGATTACCTCTACTACGTCGGCTGTGCGGGATCCTACGATGGGTCAAATCAAAAGGTCGTTAAAGACACGGTTGATCTGCTTAAGAAAGCTGGGGTCAGCTTTGCGGTTATGGGCAAGACTGAAAAATGTAACGGCGACCCGGTCCGCCGCTTCGGCGACGAGTACTCCTTCTATGAGATCGCTATTGAAAACATAGCCAACATGCGTCAGTACAAGTTCGATAAAGTCGTCACTCACTGCCCGCACTGCTTACATACCATTGGAAAAGAGTACGCCAAGTTTGAGGACGGTGCCTTTGAAACCGTTCACCACACAGAGCTGCTCGCTGAGCTGCTTCGTAATGGTAAACTAAAACCTACTAAAGCCCTGAATGAAGAGCTGACTTTCCACGACCCCTGCTATTTAGGTCGTCACCACGGTGAGTACGATGCCCCCAGAGACATTCTGAATAGTATTCCGGGTGTTCAGCTTAAAGAGATGGAGAAAAACAAGGACAAGTCTCTGTGCTGTGGCATGGGAGGCGGTAATATGTGGTACGAGCTCCCTGAGGGTGAGCATCTGGCACTTAACCGCTTGAAGCAAATCGGCGAAACTCAAGCACCAAAACTTGCCACATCATGCTCGTATTGTATGATTAATTTTAACTCCTCGAAAGGGACCGTAAACACTACGGAGAATCTACAAGTTGAAGATGTGGCCTCTTTGCTCGCAAAATCTGTTCTCTAAAATCCTCTTGGGGATGGCACTCTTGGTGTCATCCCCGCTCTATTCTCAATCAATCATCGAACCCCTCAGCGCACCAGCCAAATCCGATTTCCCAGGGGTCTATGAGAGCTTCGAGAAAATCATCCAGTTTGACCAGGTTCGCTATTCAACGAAGCTCAAAGAAATCTCCAGCAACAAAAAGAACCTCTCCGACATAAAAGATGTTAATACGATCGACATTGACCCCGACTTCATGAATTCGATCATTTTGAATTCGAATTCTGGATACTTGAAGATCGCAAGTCGTGATCGCTGCTCCTTCTATAATTCTCTCCTGGCTGATCTCCTAAAGACCAACGAAGGCAAAATCGAAAATCTCTTCATCCAGTATCAAGATAAGAGCGAGCAAAACATCACGGCCATCATTCCAAAGAAAGATTTTCTTGAGAAAATCATCTTCACGGCTTGCCCCAAAACCAAAGAAACTATTGCGATGTTTCAGGTTAAGTCGATCGAAGCCACCATTAAGCAGACGAACTTTTCCATTCCCTCGAGCCGTGAGGGCTGTGAAACCACTTACCTTAAGTGGATCGAAGACGAGAAGACGCCTTATTGGTGCCAGATCCACGATCTGTTCGAGGAAGTGGCCTCAGGGGATTTATCGAGCGAAGGTGGGGACTTCAAGCAAAAGAAACTCAGCCAAAATAAGTTTTCTATCGCAAA
>JAJTIF010000385.1 GCA_021299675.1 Pseudomonadota bacterium
ACCCCTGACGGGTTTTTAGCTATATGGTTTTCTGTGCAATAGCCGCTTCGAAGAGCTGAATGCGAGAGTCACTGATCTTTGAGGTTTCTGGGTTCGCCAGACCTGCATTGATCTCCGTGATCCACTTTCCGTGGCCCGAGATGAACTGTGAAAAGTCTTCGGCGACATCAGCGTAGCGGCAGAGCTTAAGGTTAGAGATCGATCTGACCAGTGCCACTTCCGGAAGGAAGTTTTGTTTGAACACATTGTGCGACAAGCTCTGAAGCTCACCACGCAACTCACCCACTCGTCCAAGTCGCAAGAGAACCCAGGTTCTTTCCGCTCTTGCGGCTAGAAACTGCTCACTGCCGCGAGGAATCTTTGAGTAGAAGGCATCAGCTGCTTCAAGGGCGCCAGCCTGATAGAGCAAGCGGGCCAAGGTGATGTAGTACTTAGGGAGCTCTTTGACCTCATAGATCTTTTCAAGCTCTGGCTCTACTCTTCGCTTCAAAAGTTTACCGGCTTCTCCAATCTCACCCTTGCGTGCAAACCCGAGAGTCGCGCTCGTGGCCAGGGTCATCGCCAAGGGATGACCCAGTGGCAAGCGGTCAAGCATCGCTTTGGCATAGGTCGCATCATAGCGTGTGGCCCAAGCCAGAAGCTCAAGATCAAAGCCCAAGGGGTTAACCAAAGTGGTGAGTTCATTTTTAAAAGTAGGATCGATGAAAGGCTTCGCCTTCGTCGTCCAGCCGTGGCCTGCAGCCAAGGTGATAAACTGATCGAGCGCGACCTTCACTCTCTCGTTGCCCTGGAGTTTACGGGCCACTCTCCAGTTTTCAATGAAAGTCTGATTCAGCTCGAGCTTCCAAGTGAGGTAGGTCCAAGCAAAAAAGCCAGTGTCCCTTAAGTTCGCTGGAAGCTCTTTTTGAATGTTCGTCCATTGGTGAGCAGCCCCTTTAAAATCATGAGTCAGGATCTGGCGAAACCAGCGATTCACCTCAAAGCTTTGCTGACCTTGGCTCTTCCATTCCACGAAAAGAGTCTGCAAGAAGCTATCAGTCAGCTTAAAGTCACCCGCTTCGATCACTTGCCCTGACTGGGCATCAGTGGCTACTGTACTGCCCGCGTTTTGCAAGAGGACATCAGCCCCAAGCTGCGCGAGCGCAGATTGGCTCAGGAGAAGAGCTGAAAGGTATAAAAATTTCATTTGCCTCCTCCTAGCATAACGCCGAAGGCAAGGTAGCCCACCATGTTGTGAACACGAGTGCTACCAGTGAGGTTCTGTTCTGTGTAGAAATCGTTTTTGAGACCCATGCGAGCCGAGGCCCATTTGCCAATCCAAAAGGCAATACCTGCATCGAGGACAGCTGCCGTCGTAGATCCACGCCCAAGCTCCACTTGACCAGCACCGACACTCCAGTACTGATCAAAGTACACTACCTTATCGAGATCGAGTCTCATCTTGCCGTAGAAAAGATTGTACTCAAGCATGAGGTCTGTCTGCGCCTTCACGAAATCGCGATCTGGAATAACCCCATTATCATTGAGGAGCTTCTTACCAGCTGAAGAGAGAGTATTGTTCATTTGAAAATGATTGAGACCGACGCCCCACTTATCATTGATGTGGTAGCGATAAAGGACGCCGTATTGGTTCGAATCCAAGTGGCCATCTTGATTCATATTCTTTCCACCGCTGAAACCAATCTCGTGGCGATTCTTCAAAGGAGAGAAACGCGTCTGGATGGCAAAGAGTTGATCGGACTTCGTAGAGACAAGAGACGTGTCTTGCGGCAACTCAAGGGACTTGAGCTCTTGCTCGAGGGCAGCGTGAGCAGAGGAAAAGGAGGCAAGGGTGATAAATAGTAATAGTTTTTTCATTTTTTACTCCGTAATTCTCTTGATCCACTGCTCGAGCATGGGGGCGTCTTGCTCAGTGAATGCGAGGTCAGCCAGCTCAAAGCCCAAAACCACAAGACGGCCACCGTTAGCGCGGCGACAGCTGACGCCTGCCACGTATTCCTTCGGAATCGCAGTCGGCAACACAAGCGTGAAGATCCTTTCGCAGGAAGAAGCACTCAGGACAGCAAAGAGCGTTGGATCCTTCGACTCACTAGTAAGTTTTCCTAAGAGACTCACCACATCTTTTGGTGCCCCTAAACGCGCAGCTGGAGTCACGAGCACACGCGAGAGGTTAAAGTCAGCATCGGTGCTTGAGCGACCAGCAATGAACACATTCTGCGCTCTGAGCTCGCTGACGATTTCAGCCGGCAATTTCTCTAAAGCAGGTGCCATGATCACCACACGGTTAAGATTCTTGGCAAAAAAGCCAAGGTCATCCAGGGCCCCGGGCAACATCATCGAATGCGTGCCAGCGAAAACTGTACGTCTCATGAAGAGCGCACGAGCATCGAGGTTCATTCCTCCACGATACTCACGGTTGGAGCCTGCGAGAACTTTCTCGAGAGCCTCGAACTCCGCCACAGGAGCATTCGCCCCGATCAAGATATTCTGAGACCAGCTCTGTGGCATCACTTCATACAAGAAAACTTCGTTGGCGATGCCGCCGACAGAATTCATGACACTCACATTCAAAGACTTCAGACCTGGCTTCTGGGAGAGGATACGAACATTACCACCGTTGATCGACACCTCATCAGCTTTATCAGAGGAGAGAGCACTCACGCTGAGGATGTTGAGACCACTGCGACCAGCACCAATCGTCAGTCTGTGGGTGAAGGCATTGTTGTGCTGGATGTATTTCACACGAGAAATATCCCAGTCACCGCGGGCGATAGTAGGAAGAGCCACTTCACGCTCAAGCACATTGAGCTGAAGAACTTGAGACGTACAGTTAGATGTTCCAGGTGTAGTGGTGACCCGCGAGTTACACAATTCAAGGGTGGCTTGAAACACCTGACCCACGGCTGTCGGCGGAATCTGGCTCCAACTGAGCTCGTAGGTCGCTTCGTACTGAGGATTTAAGAAATTATTCGTGACGATTCTCTTTATTTCAAATACCCCAAGCTCGGGGGCTTTAGAAACTCGAACGAGCGGAGCAATCTCTTGGTTTGGATCGACTGAGTTAAAGGTGAATTTAAAATCACCGGTCACATCAAAACTGGCGGGCACCGAAGCCGTCACATTGCGACGGACATCTTTGACCTCAACCGTGATGGCTATTTCAGTCTTGCGACCATCGGGCCCCATCGCTACGATAGTATCTTTGATCTCTCGTGCGCAGTTCCAGGAGTTGCAGGTGCCTACCCGGGCCGTATCAAAACCGTATTGAGCTTTGAGCACCCACTGACCACTGCGGTCACCACGCTCAAAACTTAGACCCTGAGAGTTGTTTTTGAGGCTGATGGAAATATCATTGGAAGAAAAGTCTGCACTGGAGACATCAAAGCGAGTCACCTCGACCGACGGCCCTTCATTGACAGAATAATCCGCACGCAATCCAGAAATCACCACCGGTCTTGGAGTGTCTTGGACTTGCATCAGAATTGTTTTACGAATAGAAGTGATCCGATCTGCTGTGCTGCTGAGGATGAGGTTCACCGGATACTGACGAGAGCGAACGGAGGCGTCTGAGGGGTCATTGGCCGCATTAAAATCAGGCACCCACTTGAGCTCACCTTTCACTTGGTCGTAGACGATCCCATCAGGCAAACCTTCCCATACCAGGACTGGCTCTCCAGCAGGAACACGCACGGCCACACGATAGAAGCCTTCGCTCCCCTCTTTGAAACTCATCAGATCGGGGGCGTCGATGCCGAGAGCCGGACGCAACTCCCACGGGTTTCTTTCTGGAGTGCGCGTGATCTCACCGTCCTTAGGATAGGGGTTTGAATTACACCCAACCAGGACAAGGAATGCGAGTGGCAATAACAGCTTCATATCTAACTCCTCTTAACGACCAACAGGTCGCAAGGCAAACGGGTAATTAACAT
>JAJTIF010000195.1 GCA_021299675.1 Pseudomonadota bacterium
CAGAAAATATAAAACTAGATGGCGCAGCCTATGCGACAAGCTTCTTAGATGAAAAATTCAAGGAAGTTAAGCCAGAATCTGCTACCTATGCAATGTTCTACGGTGTTGAAATTGGTAATCGTACACTGGTGACAATAGATTCTCGAGGAAAATCATCCCCGCGAATTATTCACGTCTTTGAAGAAGAGCTTACTTTTGATCCGAACCTCTATCTGGAACAGAAAGATCTTGTTGTGACCCTAAAAGAAGAGGGACTAATGTCGCAAAGGGGTAAAGAACTTGCCATTGCCGCTGATGACCTAAGACTGACGCTTTCAAATGTAAAATCAGAAAGAATAGGCACAAACACATACAGGCTGAAGGCTCCCGCACTTCTTATGGGGTCAAGACACTATTTAACCCTTACGCATCAGCGGGAAGAAATCTTTGTGGGTGTGGATGATTCAAAAACCATCAAAGTTCCCTCCGAAGAACTCATAACTGCGGTCATTGGAAAATTCAAGCTTCAGGGTCATGCTTCTGCTTGCTTGATACAAGTAAATCTGGATCGCCCAGCCAAGAAATATGATGTGATGGCTGAGTCACACCAAGAAACTCACGTAAGCTATGCATTGGTGCTTGATAAGATGGTGGTTTTTACGAATCAATGGGTGAAGACTCAAAGAAACTTTTCATCATGTCTGAGTCACAGGCGGGCGAAGCCTTTACACAAAATGCAAAAATAAACATTAAGATTGATTTTCTCGACGGCACATCAAAAACCTTCTCAAGTTTTTGCTCACCGAATACCTATCTCGTCGAACAACTATGATTCTTTTTTAGAAAAGCATGCGCCCAGCGATTGGGAATATGAGAGCGCCATTGCTTGGGACTGAGGGCCAGGACCAGGTAATTAGTGTCTAGAGAATCAGTAACAATAATTGTCCCTCGCGGATATAAAGCCTTGGGTTTCAGCAGATGAGGGTTCAGTTCCTTAAAACGTTGCCAAGATTTTTCCGGTAGATTCTTCTTGAGCTTACCGAGGTCAAAACTACATTTTGCAGGTCCAATTTTAATCCGTGCAGGATCATGGATGGAATCATACTCAGCCGCAGGGAAAATCTCGTCGCGGTAAGCAAGGGTGGCGACAAGAGCAATAAACTCAGCGTAGAAATTTTTTGAAGCAAAGCCAATGTGAGGGTGATTGTATTGCATAAATATTTCTTCCAGATGATTGATCCCAAGCTCCTTGCGCGCTTTCACCAGGTGCTTGGTCCCGGAGTTGTAGGCGGTTACCGCAAGATCCCAGCTTTTGAGGATTTTGTGATTCTCCTTAAGTAAATGGAGGGCCGAGATGGAAGCGATGAAGGGGTTTGAGCGATAATCGGCAAGATCAGTGCGTTTAGGCATGAAGTGATTACCAATGTGAGGCATGAACTGCCAGATACCCAGCGCCCCAACCTTGGATTCTGCGACATTGTTAAAGCTTGATTCGAGGAAGGGAATAGCAGTGAGTTGTGGTGGTAAATTAAATTCAGCAAAAATCCCCTTCAGAAAAACAGAGAAGGGCATCATGCGATTGATCCCTGCTGCGATAGCATCGCGCTGACCTGTTTGTGTCCTGATATTTTCAATTCGAATTTCAAAAAACTTTTTACGTTCAAGCGCATTGGATGGAATAGCAAGCTTGTGGTCGCGTAAGAGTTTAAGAATGTTTTGAGAGAGGGTTGAATCTGTTTTGCCAAGTGAGAGCTGGGTGTAAGCAAGAGTGATGGAGTTGATCTTGTCGCGAATTATCTTTTGAACGATAGCAGACTGAGCGAAACGATTAACCCCGGCGGTATTGAGTTTTGTAAAATCAAGCACGCTGTATACAAGACCCAAACTGTCCTTGTCGTGGATGACAACTTGTTTTGAATCAAATTGAGTATAGATGCCAAACCAAAACCGCACGGTAGGGTAGAAGTACGGTGAGCTTTCAAACTCATTTGGAATCAGATCCTTGTGGTCAGAGAGAACGAGAGTCGTCAGTTCATCAGTAATGGCTGCCTTCGCTTCAAGGCCCGTCAGTTCTGTGGGGTCTTCCTCGCTCGAATTCTGTGCTTTATGATATTGGGTGTCGAGCTTATAAAATACAAAAGCAATGACCGCGACGAGGGCCAGAGAAACAAAAAGAAGTAGGGAGATCTTTTTTCCAAGAGACATTATTTTTCCAAACGACTAAAAACCTGCATTGTTTTTTTAAAACCCGCCTCAACAGCGTGACCCGCCGTCTTCGGATTGAGTGTAAAGTGGTTTCCAAAAAACAACTTATAATCATCATGGTCGGGAGCAATGTCAATTAATCGAACTTTTGGATTAACATTAAGCTTTCTCTGGAGAATCGCCATCAGGTTTCTTCTTTGAGAGTCGGGTAGTTTTTCAGCGCGCATCCATGCATTGACGGTATCAAGAATATCAATCGCCTTGGCACGTTCGGAGCGATGGGTGACAATCTTTTTTTGAATCATTAAATAGATAGATTGAATGGCAATAGAGGGTAGCCCGTAATTGACCAGTGACCCAATCTCGTCGTGGTAGTGGTAAGGCGTGTGGGTCCAAGAGCTAATGATAACGTCACATCCGTTATCTTCGGCAACATGCGTGGAAAGGGTCTCCCTGATTTCGCCATCGATGTAGTAATCTACCTGGCCCGTCATAGAATTTTTGACGGGATAAGGTGTGAAGAAAGGTGGAACCGACATACTAGCAGCGGCGGCAACAGAAACGGGAGTGCCGGTGTAGTAGTGCGAGGTTGTGTCGTGTGAGGGGTTTGGATAGTTATATTTACTAAAAATAACTTTTCTCGAATGATCGAGTTGAGTGGCAACAATGAAAAGATCAGGAATATAGTCTTCGAAACGATCTACTTCGATCACATTCTTTAATAAGTATTGGCGTACACCCTCAGTGGTAAAAAAACCAGAGAAGCCCAAGAAGGGTTTTAGAATATTTCTAATCACGACAGGAAAATCATCAAAGGGATTCCACAACTCACTCTTGGTGGGATTTAGCGCAATCCGCTTTAGATGAAACATATCTTTATAGGTAATCGACTTAAGCCGGGAGTTCTTATATCCAAGAGTTGATTGAATGACGTCTTGGGGGGTAAAACCGGTGGCAAGAAAGAGGCATGTCATGGCCCCAGCTGAAGATCCCACGTAGGTTCCAATCTCAAGAGGCCTGGGAACATTGACCAATTCCTGACTAGATTTGTTGGACTTAAGGTGAAAACCAAGTTCTTCAAGTGCATGAGCGACACCGAGGTGCCAAGCCGCCGCTTTGACCACTCCGCCGGAGCAGACAAGGGCAATTTTCTTGTTTTTAAACTCATCGAGATTGATTGATTTCATTGTTAATTTACACCTTTAACACTCTTTCCTAAGATGGATTATAGAAAAGCGAGGGAAACATGGCCAACACGGAAGGGACCTGGTTAACCATTAATGACTACTCACAGTTTAAAAATATCTCAATATCCACTATTCGGCGGCATATCAAAGCAAATTTAGTGAAATGGAGGAATATTGAGGGAAAGTATCATATTTGGACGGCTTCAAAAGCTGAAGATATTGAAACAAGAAAAGAAGGGGAGATACTCAGTTATCGCCTCGAGATTCAGCGCTTGGAATTAGAGAATAGAAAACTCTCAGAAGAGCTGAGTGAGCTGAGGATGTTGGTAAACATCTATGAAAACCAGACAACCGAAACAAATGAGATCAGGCAGTGAGAAAAATACTTATAGCGGTGATGTTGATTTTATCTCAGGCTGCTTTTGCTGATTACTCCATGAGGCGCTGTGTGCTGCTCCCGGTTTCGGATGGAGTGGGCGGAGCTATTGGTCTAAAGCTTTTTGCTGATGTAGAAAAATATCTTTTAGAAAATACGTGGTGCGAGTATCAGTCCAACTCAGACATGCTGGGTGTGTTTTCACGCTATCGCGAAAACCTGGAGAATCACCTGCGCACACCGCAGGTTGTGAAGGTGGTTGCGGACAGATTAAAAGTCGGATCAATCGTTAGAATAAATCTCAGAAAAGAAATTGGGACGCTTGAGGTCCAAGTAGATGTTGTCGCAGAAAACGGTGAAGACATCTATTTCACAGAGAAAACAGTTCTCACTAAAGATGACCTCGAGCTGGCGTTTCAAACAATAAGAAACTGGCTAGAGATTTTTGGTCGTACAATTCCTTATGACGGGAAAGTCATGGGGGTCGTGGGGGATCAGGTCACGCTCGACGTCGGTAGAATGTACACAGTAAAGGTGGGACAGCCGATAACACTCAAGCGTCTGAGACAAACCAAGAAGCATCCATTACTCAAAAAAATTGTCGAATGGGATGCGATGACACTTGCCACAGGTAAAATTTTTAATATCTCGGAGAACCAGGCCCTCGGAGTGGTGAAAAGTTATAAGACAGAGAGCAAGATCCAAGTCGGTGATTGGGTACGAATTGAAAAAATGGAAGAAGATTCGACTCTCAATGTGCTTCAGGATTATAACTCAAGAAAGGACAGCTTTGGGAAACTAGGTATTGCTTCGCTGGCGCTCTCTCTTGGGTCATCTTCATTCTCGTCTACCAACTCAAGCAGTAGAAGAATGGATGGGTTAATGGTTGGATTTGATGCCAACATTGAAGCCTGGGTCACAAGGAATTGGTTTGGAGTCATTGGCCTTGATCGCTCGCTGGGGAACCTCAGTAAAGCTTCTGGAAGCTTTGACTCAAGCAAGTCCAGTTATCAGAGGGGTACATTTGAGCTCGGCGGTGGTTACAAATATCTGCCGCTCGGATTCTTTTATGGGCCACAAGTAGATTTTAAGCTTAGCTATTTAAATAATTTGTATAAAGCGGACTACAATCAGACTGACGGCATTGGAAGTTTTAATGTCACAGGCTTTGCGATGGTATATCGGCAAACTTCCCTGTGGGAAGAGCCTATCGAGGATATTTAGGGGCACAGTTTATGCCCTTCCCAGGATTTGAAGATGGTGATGGTGCGTTCAGTGGTGCTAAAAGTACGACCTGGACTCAGCTTGCCCTGGGGGTGAAGTACCAGTACAACCAAGCGATCACCCTTGATGGGACATTTGAAATGACCAGCACGAAATCCAGCTTTAATGGAACCGTAAGGTCTGTCTCAGCCAACGATTCCCAGGTGAAGGTCGGCGCTTCACATAACTTTTAAAGCACAGCATGGATCAGATCCTTAACAAAATCGTGAATTTTGTCTGGGGCTTGCCCCTGATAATATTTCTATTCCTGGCGAATTTCTATCTGATGTTTCAGTCGAAATTTTTACCACTCATGGGAATCAAGCATGCAATATCTCTTCTTTTCATCAAAGAAGAGGCTGCGAGTGAGGGACAAATATCTCACTTCCAGACATTTTGTAATGCAATAGCAGCAACTGTAGGGTTGGGAAATATTTCTGGTGTTGCCATTGCGATCACTCAGGGAGGACCCGGGGTGGTGCTTTGGATGTGGGTCGCCGCCATTTTCGGAATGAACACAAAGTTTTTTGAGGTAACAACAGCTCTTATTCTTCGGGGAAAAGACTACCGGGGTGAGGTTCAAGGTGGAGCTATGTACTCAATCCAGAAAGCCTTTGCACCAAAGTTTCATTTTTTGGCCTATCTCTTCGCTGTTTGTGGTGTAGTTGGAACTCTTTCCATGTTTCAAGTTAATCAACTTGCTTCTCTGGGCACAACATTACTAAACATAGACGGATGGATGACTGGTGTAATATTTGGCGGGCTCACGCTTTGGGTCCTGCAGGGCGGCCTTGCTCGTCTATCAAAAACGTGTGCTGCGATTGTTCCCGTTATGAGTCTCGTGTACATTGCCGCCGCGCTGGTGATTCTCATTATCAAGTTCGAAATGCTTCCATTGGTCATCAAAGACATCTTCCTGCACGCGTTTATAATGAAGTCTGCTGTCTATGGAAGTCTAAGTTATGGATTTATCCACATCATGGTAACAGGAATCAAGCGCGCGACATTCTCCAATGAAGCTGGTCTTGGAACGGCTCCCATGGCCCATTCAAACTCAAAGACCAGTGAGCCCATCTCGGAGGGTTACGTCTCGATGTTGGGTCCTCTTCTTGATACCTTAATTGTGTGCACGCTCACGGCGTTGGTGATATTGGTTTGCATCAGCGAAGAAAGCTTAAGGGGACACTCCGGGATTACTCTTTCACTCATGGCTTTCGAATCTAGCCTAGGACGGTTGGGAAAAATCGTACTTGGTATTAGTGTTCTTCTTTTCGGATATTCGACCATATTGGGAATGGCCAATTACAATGAGAAGTGCTGGGACTTTCTTTTTAGGGGAAAAAGATTTTTTGGCAAAAATACCTTTAAAGCGTGGTACATCGGAACCATCTTGCTGGGGTCAGTGATGACCGCAGAAAGCGTGATAAGCATCATCGACATTGCCTATGCACTCATGACAATCCCAAACATCATCATCACTGTTTATATGGCCAAACAGGTTCAAGGCAAGCTTCGCACCTACAATGAAAAATATAAATTATGAGTTCAAAGCGCATACTAGAGCTAGAAGCATTAATCGTGAAATACAAAAGCCTCTACTACCAGGGGCGAGCAGCGATTTCAGACGAAAAATACGACAAACTCGAAGACGAACTTCGAGAGCTTGATCCTTCAAACCCAGTCTTAAGTTTGGTGGGCACAGATCAGGGCACAGGCGCCAAGGTTACTCATTCAAAAAAGATGCTATCGCTGGAAAAAAGCTACAAGACTGAGGACATTGAAGATTTCCTCAGGCGAGGAGAGGCACTCAGTGTCTTTAAAATTGATGGCTCAAGTTGCTCATTGATTTATAAAAACGGAAAGCTTGAAATAGCAAAAACCCGAGGAGACGGTAGCCGCGGGGAAGATATTACGGAAAAAGCAAAGTTTATTGGCGACATTCCAAAAACCATCTCAATGAAAGAAGAAATGGAAGTGCGTGGTGAGATCTATTGTGATCTGGCAGGCTTTAAAGAAATTTCCAGTGAGATGATCAGGCTTGGATTGGATGCACCTAGTTCTCAGCGAAATATTGTCGCCGGATTGCTGGGTCGCAAAGAACACATAAGTCTGTCGCGGCACCTGCGTTTCCAGGGCTTTGACTTGTTGGGTTCAAGAATAAAGACAGAAGTAGAGAAGCTAAAAGTTCTTAAAGCAGAAGGCATTCCCACCCCTAGCTTCGTTTTACACAAAGACGCTCAGTCAATAAAAGCCAGAATAGAAGAAACAAAAGAATTTATGCAGGACGGAGATTACCTGATAGATGGATTGGTCTTCGTCTATAACAGTTTAGAGCTGCATGACCAACTCGGCGAGACGAGTCATCACCCTCGGTACAAGTTAGCGTTTAAATTCCAGGGCGACACCAAAACGACAAAGATAAATGAAATCACTTGGCAGGTTTCGCGCAATGGAAGACTCACGCCCGTCGCCGAGATCGCACCAACAGAGCTCTCAGGCGCAGTGATTAACCGAGTGACTCTTCATAACTTTGGACAAGTTAAAATCTATCAACTCAAACCGGGTGATGAGATAGAAATCGTTCGCTCAGGTGAAGTGATCCCGAAGTTCCTCTCCGTCGTAAAAAGTAGTAAGGCACCCTGGGTTTATCCTCAAGAATGCCCAAGCTGCAGGGGGGAGCTAACTCAAGATGATGTGTGGCTCCTCTGTACCAACCCAGTGTGTCCCGCCAAGCAAGTGGAAGGAATTCTACACTGGATTAAGCAAGTAGGAATCGATGACCTCAGTGATAAACGTCTGCAAGAGATGATGGGAAAAAACCTGGTCATGAAAATCTCAGACCTGTACCGACTGAACGAGAATGATCTGTTGGCGCTTGATAAGGTGAAAGAAAAACTGGCACAAAAGATCATACAAAACATTCAAACCACCAAGAAAATGAGCCTAACGACATTCCTCTCGGCTGTGGGTCTTGAGGGGATCTCTACTACGAAAGCAGAGAAGATCGTCGCCAACGGGTTCAACTCAATCGACAAGATTCTCGCGATGACGGAAGATGAGTTGAAGTCCGTTGAGGGTTTTGCCGAAAAAAGCTCACAAGACATTGTTAGATCCATTCAAGAGAAGAAAAGTGAAGTGAAAGATATTTTGGCTATTGGTATTGAATTCTCTGCTCCAAGGGTCATTTCCGGGGGAGCGCTTGAGGGTCAAAAATTTTGCATCACTGGCTCGCTTTCTGTTCCTAGGTCGGAGATCGAGGAGTTGATAAAAGAGAAAGGCGGGATAATTGTAAGTTCGGTTTCGAAAAATACGAACTATCTTGTGACAAATGATAGCGACCCCCAATCGAGCAAGTTTATAAAGGCCACGGCGCTAAACGTTCCCGTGATTACCGAAAACCAATTGCGAGCGCTACTAGGATAAAAAATGGCCAAGATTAAATCAGTCTACACCTGTCAGACCTGTAGCTATACATCGCCTAAATGGTTAGGCCGCTGCCCGGACTGTCAAACCTGGAACAGCTTTGAGGAGGGAGTTCAGGAAGCAAAGCCCTTGGCGACGAAATCAATATCCAGTGGTCAATCTTCTCCGAAAACAATCTCAAGCATTAACATTGAAAAATTTCCGCGTTTTCATACGGGTACAAAAGAGTTTGACCGGGTCATGGGGGGCGGGATTACGCGCGGATCACTGACGCTGATTGGTGGAGAGCCAGGGATTGGAAAATCAACCATTCTGATGGAGGTTTGCGGCAAGCTTCTTGAGAACAATCAGGTCAAAAAAATTCTGTATGTGTCTGGTGAGGAGTCCGAATCTCAGATTGCCCAGAGAAGCAAACGGCTTGGGATCACCAGTGAGAGCTTTTACATTTTCCATGAAACGCGCTGGGAGCGAGTGCTTGAATCGCTCAAAGAAATCAAGCCAGAGTTCCTCGTCATAGATTCAATCCAGACCACAGTCTCGGGGCAGCTCGACTCACCCGCCGGAACCCTTTCACAAATCAGAGAAGTTACTTACGAACTCATGAACCAAGCAAAGTCCTTGGGTCTTACTTGTTTTGTGATAGGTCACGTCACCAAAGAGGGCAGCATCGCTGGGCCCAAAATCCTCGAGCACATGGTCGACACGGTCGTCTATTTCGAAGGTGATCAGCACGGGCAATACCGAATTCTTCGTTCGATAAAAAACAGATTCGGTAATACCAATGAAATTGGAATTTTTGAGATGGGGGAGTCTGGGCTTCGAGAGGTGGAGAACCCGTCTCAGTATTTTTTAGATCAGAGCCTGACTGAATCATTTGGGAGAAGCTTGAGTTGTATCATGGAGGGGTCACGAGTTCTCTTTGTGGAAATCCAGGCCTTGGTTGTGGAGAACAAATTCGGCACGGGACGAAGGGTTTCACAGGGATTAGATAACAATCGTGTCGCACTTTTGGTGGCCGTGATAGATAAGTATGTCGGAATTCCTCTCTCCTACAATGACATCTACGTCAACATTGTAGGGGGGCTAAAAATACAAGGCCGTGAAGCTGATTTAAGTGTTGTCGCTTCGCTCTTGAGCTCTTATTACTCTAAGCCTATTCCACAGGACTTTCTCTTCTTGGGAGAGGTGGGACTGACGGGAGAGGTTCGATCAATCCCTATGATGGAATCCAGAATAAAGGAAGCCGCTCAGATGAATTACAAAAAAATTATAACATCAGTTAGAGCTGCTAAAGAATATAAGGGAAAAATGGGAATTGAGGTTGTGGGCATCGCCAAGGCGAGTGATCTCAAGTCTCTTTTGTTTTTCTAGTCTTCCTCAACTCGGATAGTTTTGGCTTCGGCTTCAATCGTCACTGTGTCGTTGGGGTTTTGCCGCGATGGGGACTGTTCTCTGTTTTCAAACTCAAAGGGTGAGCGGGGCTTGTAGTTTTTGCCAAGTTTTTTTGTAAGATAAATAGACCAGATAAAGAAACCCAGGGCCAGCACGGTTAAAAGAATAACTGGGATAAGAATAACTCCAGCGATCGCTCCAAAGAAGCCTCTCCAGCCACCGAAGATAAGAAACCCAATAGCGCCCACAATCACCCACCAGGGAACCAGGGGTCTAGATGAGCGTGAAGATGAAAAAAGGATCTTCATTTAAATAGCCTTGTGAGGGTTTGTTCCCACTGTTTTTTCTTTTTTGTGTAATAGGGTTCTTTTACATCTGCCAAGAATTCTCGGTCAAGTTTCCAGAGTTTTTTTACATCCTCAATTTGGATTTCACCCATGCCCACTAGGGCACCCAGGGCGGCTCCATACGCTGTGGTTTCAATATTTTTTGGCCTTAGAATAGATTTTTCAGAAAAGTTGGCCTGTGACTGCATGAGAAGATTATTAGCTGTCGCGCCACCATCCACTTTTATATCATTGATAGAACCCAAGTCCTTCTTGAATGCGAGGACACAGTCATTTACCGAAAGCGCAATACCATCTAGGCAGGCACGAGCAATGTGAGGGGCTCCGCTGTCTCGGGTCATGCCAATGATGGCAGCCTTGGCGTCTGCTACCCAGTGTGGCGCTCCGATTCCTGTGAAAAATGGAAAGAAGAGGATGTGCTCCATTTGTTCAAGGTTTTTAATTTGAAGCGCAAGGCCCTCGACGTCTGAACTAGAGGAGATGAGTTTGAGGTTGTCTCTAATCCACTGAACAGCAGCGCCTGCAATGTAGCTTGCGCCCTCCAGTGCATACACCTTCTTTCCTTTGTATCCATAGGCTGCTGTTGTCAGTAGACCTTGGGTTGAAAAAATAGGTTTATTTCCAGTGTTCACCAGAATAAAAGCACCGGTTCCATAGGTGCACTTGATGTCGCCCACGTCTAAGCAGGCTTGACCAAAAAGAGCGGATTGCTGGTCGCCAAACAGACAGGCGACAGGGATTCCATCAGGGAGAAAATCCAGTCCCTGGGTATGACCGAAGAGTCCGAAGGTATCTTGAATCTTGGGAAGTGTATTCCTCTTGATTCCAAAAAAATCTAAAAGCTTATTGTCCCAATCAAAACTTTCGAGAGAAAACAATTGAGTGCGAGAAGCGTTGGATGGTTCAGTGGCAAAACTTTTTCCGTTGGTCAGACGGTACAAAAGAAATGAATCGATCGTCGAAAAACACAGATCATCTTTTGCCTGAGCATCTTTGACCTGAGGAACATTTTCCAGCATCCACTTCATTTTGGTAGCTGAGAAATAGGGGTCGAGAGGAAGACCAGTTAAAGAAGAAAATTTTTGTTTAAAGTGATCTTTATTTTCTTCGCAAAACTGGGTTGTGCGTCGGTCTTGCCAAACAATCGCATGGCAGAGCGGGGTGCCTCGTTTGTTGTAAGCACAGGTCGTCTCGCGCTGATTGGTGATCCCAATGGCCTTGATGTCTTTAGCCGTAGCATTGGCCTGTTTGAGTGCAGATGCGACAGTCGATTTAACCGTCTTCCAGGTGGTGTTGAGATCATGCTCCACCCAGCCAGGCTTAGGATAGATTTGTTCATAATCTTCTGAGCCGTGGGCCACAATTTCCAGCGTCTTGGTATCAATCAGGAGCGCAGTTGTGCCAGTTGTACCTTGGTCAATGGCCAATACATAAGTAGTAGGCATGTGTAGATCCTTCTAAGAATTAACGAAACTCGATACTAGCATTTTGTGATGGATCATCAACGATGAGGCGCACATAAGCACGCCAGTAGTCGGCGAGGTTACCGTTTGCCACACGGATAAAGCCAAATGAGAGGGTTACGATGACAAGAAGAAGCAAAATGAATTCAACCAAGGACTGCCCATCTTGTTTGTGCAGTGTCTCGTTAACTTCTTGAGGAAGACTTTTGCCTAGGTTTATATGCATACCCTAATTATGATAATATGATTGCCAGCAAGGTGATATATGAAGAAGCTTCTGCCTCCACTAATTTTAGTTATGAGTTTTTTTGGCTTTCTGGCAGTCCAGTCCATATGGGATATGTCGCGTTCGAACGCTCAAAATGTGAATGCCGAAAATTCTAAAGACCAAATGTTTGAGTCTCTTTATCAAGAATTAAAACTCACAACAATTGATAAAGCAGTCATTGAGCCAAAGTCACTTACCACGCCCATTGTGGTGATTAATTTTTGGGCCAGCTGGTGCTTGCCCTGCCTCAAAGAGTTTCCATCATTGGTGGAGTTGAAGAATAAATACCAAGGCTCGATCACAGTGATTGGGATTAATGGTGACGAGGAAGAGCCCACCAAATCTGTTGAAAAAATGAAAAGCAAATTTAAATTGGATTTTCCTCACGTGATAGACCCAGACTCCGCTATCAGCGATAAGTTTCTTGTCACCTCCTATCCCTTTTCTCTGATTTATGTGAAAGGAAAATTGGTCCACACTTCGATGAAGGGGATCGACTTTATGAGTGATGAGATTCTAAAGAAAATAGAGTCTGGCCTTAAAGACAATAAACCTTAGCCGTCTTCAGTGATTCTGTTTTGGTTGATTTAACCGGAGCATCAACGCTAACCAAAAAGCCAGTGGCGCCGCAATGGTTTTTTTGTACAGCATGACCATTCACGATCAAATCATCTTTCGTATTCACCGTCAGGTCTTCGTAGTAAACAGCACCCTTGTGGGCAAAGCTTCCACGGTGATCGAATGACCCAGCGACATTTTTAAAACTCACAAAGACATAGTGCTTAGACTCTGCCAGGCGATCAATAATTTCTTTATTTCTTCGATTGGCCAGATCCGAGACCATCTCAGCCGAGTGATCAAGGAGAGGATCTGAGCTAAGGGTTGGGTCAATTTGATTCTTGTTCACTACGAGGAAAAGGGGGTGAATGTTTTCAGTAAATGACTTTAACGGAGAGATGTTTTGCTGACGGGCAAGCAGAAAACTTAGGGCGCCAATCCGATAGTGCTCAAGGCTTTTATCAAAGGGCATACCATTGTCAGTAACTCGTTGAGTGGCATATTCAATCAGTTTCTTTTCGCTCACCTGACAGCCAAGCTTCGATAGGCCCGATGCCAGAGCTTCCACGTACTCAGCTGAACCTTCGATCAAGTCTGCCGACAAATCTTCCCGGTGAGCTTGGTGACGAAAAAACCAAGTCGCAGGTTTTGAGAGACCCTGGTCGACTCCAGTGAGGTAGTTTTTAAGTGATTGCGCCAGTTCCTCACGCTCAAGGCGAGGCAAATAATTTGCTGGATAAACATCCTGTTGGGCTGAGGGAGTTGCGCGCAGTTGTTTTTGGCCAACGGCATGAAAGAGTTCATGGACCATGAACTCAAAGGCCACCTGGGGAGACTGAAAGTAATCTAAATTAAGAGTGATGCCATTTTTTTCAAAGCGAAATTTTCCTCGCAACCCGGCTTTTGTCGGATCGAGAGAGACGAGCTGACCCTTGGAAATCTGGACTGCTTGCGTTTTCGAAACGAGATTGATTTCAAATGATTGCCAATCCAGTTGAGGCCAAATTCTTTCACCACATGTGTAGAGTGTTTTTTGTACTAGTGAGTGGATGCGATCAACACTCGCCGTGTGAGCGAGAAAGGAGAACATAAAAAGAGACAAGGTAAGCACAAGCTTCATGGGGATAGTTTACCCTCTAGGTGCTTTTTACAGGGCTATCCGTGTAAAACCTTCAGGGTGTTTTGAGATGAAAGTCCTGGCCCCAAAAGTACGTAATATCAGACACTTGTGGCGCGCCAAAGAGACTGAAGCAGCTGCTGGACCCCGCTGCTAAATAACCATAATTGGAGAGGCCCAAAGAATAAGCCGGGTTCAGTGTGATGGCTGCCCAGAGTTCTGCCAGATTCATTTTGAGATTTGGTGCTGCCATTGAGGCGACCAATAAGAGGTTATCGATGTGCGATGAGCCCGGATTGTAGTCTGAAGCCAGAGCTACTCTACAGCCCGCATCGAGG
>JAJTIF010000171.1 GCA_021299675.1 Pseudomonadota bacterium
ATACCGTGCTTAACGAAAACTTTGTGACGAATTTCTTCCATCATGCCAGGGGTCTCAAGGATCGTGGCTTTTGCTTGCTCGCGGCCTTGGCCAAGTTTTTGGTTGTTGTAAGAGTACCAAGCTCCAGCTTTTTCAATTATACCTTCGGCACTAGCCACGTCAACGAGATCTCCAATTTTTGAAATGCCTTCGCCATACATAATGTCGAATTCAACTTCTTTAAAGGGAGGGGCAACTTTGTTTTTAACAACTTTGATACGTGTGCGGCTGCCCGTTACGTTCTCCCCGTCCTTAATGGCTCCAATACGGCGGATATCCATACGAACAGAAGCGTAGAACTTAAGAGCGTTACCACCTGTGGTGGTCTCTGGGTTGCCGAACATGACTCCAATCTTCATTCGAAGTTGGTTGATAAAAATGACAGTACAGTTAGAGCGTGAAATTGATCCGGTCAACTTACGAAGAGCTTGGCTCATCAATCTAGCCTGAAGGCCCATGTGTGAGTCACCCATTTCGCCTTCAAGTTCGGCTTTCGGAGTGAGAGCAGCCACGGAGTCAACAATGAGCAGGTTAACGGCACCAGAGCGCACGAGCATGTCGGCGATTTCGAGGGCCTGCTCGCCAGAGTCAGGTTGAGAAATAAGTGTATTAGGTGCATCAACACCAAGCTTTGAGGCATAAGATGTATCAAGCGCATGTTCGGCATCAACGAAAGCCACTGTGCCACCCATTTTTTGGCACTCAGCAGCTATGTGCAGAGTAAGAGTTGTTTTACCGGAAGATTCTGGTCCATAAATTTCAATGATTCGGCCTTGAGGAATTCCGCCAATTCCCAGTGCAAGATCAAGCCCGAGTGATCCAGTCGAGATTGCAGAAATCTTTTCTTGAACTTGATCAGAGCCCAAGCGCATGATGGCGCCCTTACCAAATTGCTTCTCGATGGACGAGAGCGCTAGGTCGAGTGCTTTCTTTTTGTTTGCGGCGTCACCAGAGTTTTCGAACGAAGAATTAAAAGCCATGTTATCTCCCTTAAAACGAGTCAAATCGGGGGTGTGTGTAATTTCAAGCTAACACCCCCTAGCATTAGTGCCAAGCTAATTTCATGCAAATTTACGGAAAATTTACGGAAGCCCAAATAATCAAAAACTTAGAGTTCTTGACTATGTGCGTAGGAAATAATGGGAGATGGTGAGGACAAAAACTCCAGCGTAAACGCCTGAGACAACATCATCTAAGATTGTTCCGGCGCCATGCTTTATCTTTTTATCGAAGTAGCTAGCAGGCCAAATCTTAAAAATGTCTAAGAGGCGAAAAGCAGCAAAACATAAAATCCATTCGAGAGCAGAGCTCGGTCTGACAAAACTCCATGTAATAAGCATTCCAATCACCTCATCAATCACTATCCATTGGGGATCGTGAGAGCGTGCAGCCTGCTGGATAATTTCAGCGGTGAAGATGGCAATAACCGTCATGATAATTATCAAAATAAAATTAACAATGTGAGACGGCTGCAGAAGACTCCACGCGTAGATAAAGGGCAGTGAGGCAAGTGTGCCAAAAGTGCCAGGAGCTTTAGGTGCGTAGCCACTACCAAACCAAGATAAATAGATCTTAAATAGCTTGTGCAACATGTAATCGTTTTTGCTCTTTTATATGGTTTAAGTTAACTTCGTAGCATTTTACAGTGAATCTGAGGTGAAGCCTAGTGATCAATCGTCCCGAATTTCTCGATCAACATACTTTTAATTGGGAAACTCTGCACGTGATCTGCAGTGGGCAGTCGTCACTGGATGCAAAAAATTATCTCACAGAACTCTATGGCCCTGATGAGGTCTATGATTTCCTGGTCGGATATGGCTTTGATCTGAAAAATCCCATCGAAGGCGCCGAGCTTTTTGGGATCTATCAGGAAGCCCTACAGTTTATCAAAAGGTATTTTTTAAAAGAGGGAAACCCGGATGGGATCGAACTCAGTGTTCCCAATTTCTTGTACTCGCTGACCGACATCACAAGCCTATTCCTCCTGGCTACCGACAAGAAAGCATTTAAGAAAAACCCTGAGGAATCTCTATGGGCGGGTGTGGTCCTAAAGGTCATGCACACGATCCTGCATGCTGATAAAGACCTCCGCTATCGCTACTTCAGTGTGATCCAGCAACAGATTTTTGATCGCTTCTACAAGCACATCGTGCGCGATGAGAATAACAACTTGTTTTTGAAGAATGAAAAGGGATTCAGTATTCCTTTGATTGATTTTCAAACCAAGGCCAAGAAAGGGCGGGAGTCGATCATCATTAAGCTTCTCCACAAGAAAGAGAATGTAGCGGAAGAGCTCTTTGACAGAATTGGTGTGCGCTTTGTGACCAAGACTAAGCTCGATTCCCTGCGTGTGCTAAAGTTTCTTGTGGAAAACTATATCGTGATCATTAATAACATTAAACCTTCGCGTTCGCAGAATAACCTCGTGGACCTTAATCTCCTTAAGCGACGGATGCACGGTTTACTTAAACAAACACTGCGTGAAAAGTTAACCGAAGAACAGTTCCTAGCAGGCTGGGAAAAGTTAGTTGAAGAGTGCTCACCCTCAACCGCGAGCTCTGAGAAGAATGAGCACACGCTTGAAGATTACCGGGCCATTCACTTCACTGGGCGACAGCTCATCAAGTATCGCAACCCTTTCATGTCCCAGTTTAACGAGGTCCGAAAGGCGGCAGGCAAAGACAAAGAAAATGAATTGTCACAACTAGTGCTGGCCCTCGATACCACACCGATCGCGCGGGACATTCGCTTCTTCTATCCCTTCGAAGTGCAGATCACTGATGAAGCCAGCCACCAGTCAAATACCCAGGGTCAGGCGAGTCATGAAGAGTATAAAAAATCACAAGTGAAGTCTGCGATGAAGCGAATCTTTAAGCCCCTGCTCGAGCTCAAAAACATCAATCTTGATGAGAATCAATAAACTGCTTAATCCTTTCATTGATGAATTCGGGAAAATCAACCTGCGGCACATGCGAGCCCTCTTTCACGAGGTAGAGCTCACTGTTGCGTAAGGTTTGATGCAGCAGAAGCTGGAGGTGGTAAGGGATGACGTTATCTTTATCGCCGCCAATAACAAGGCTGGGCATGTTCATCGTGCCCAGATCCCCAAGGATGTCATGTTTCTGCATTTCACCGAAGAGCTGCATGAAGAGCTCTGGGCCAAGCTGGGAGAGGCGATTCATGTAGATCTCAATGAAGTCGCGACTTACTTTTTTTTCATTAAAGCCTTGGGAGTGGATCAGCTTCACTGCCATCGGATTCATGGCTTGGGTCTTCCACACGACATCAAAAATTTCACGGTAACGCTTGAGTCCTTCCTCGGCCACCGGGATGATGTACTCCATGAGGTTGGTGTCGAACATGACGCCTTTGACTGGAAGGGTGGTTCCGGAAATTAACACCATTCCTTTGATCCTTTGTGGATAAAGGCGAGCGAGCTCGAGCGTGATGTTCACACCCATGCTATGGCCAATGTAGTAAACGTTATCAAGTCCTAGATGAGTTAAAAGTTCGTCTGTGTCCTGCGCGATTTGCTTAAACGTAATTTTCTCAAGCTCTTCTCTGCCCGAGCTTTGAAAGTGCCCGCGGTAGTCATGAAAAAGAATCTTGTATCCTTGCTTATCAAACCACTCGAGCTGATACTTCCAGTGGTGGTTAGAACAAACGAGTCCATAGTTAAACACCAGAACGTTTTCGTGCTTAGTTTTGAAGTCCACGGGAAAGTTTGTGGAGTAGAAAATTTGCTCCCGATCTTGAGTCTTAAAAAAGTTACTGTGTACTTTCACTTGATTTCACTTTTTTGTTGATAAGGCCAATAAGAGTGAGGGTGTCACTTTCGTTTTTAACTAATTCTTTGAGCTTTAGGTCGAGGACGGACTTTTTGGTTGCGGTCTCCTCAAACTTGGCATCGGTGATCTTGAACTCGAGGTCACTGACTCTTATGCGGTCACCGAGTTTCACGGTCCGCTGTTGAGTAGATCTCTTGGTATTAAGTAACCAAAACTCTAGCTTCGGGTGAGGAATGACCTGCAGCCCCTGGGGAAGGATCTCAATCATGAATGCGTAAGAAAGAGCAATGGGGGAATAGCAAATGTCTGCCTGGGGAAAACCAAGGTAGATGCTGTTTTTGTGAAACTTCCATTTTCCCAAAAAATCCAGGTCACTAGACTTGATGACTTCAATCTCAATCATACTTAGATTGTATCTAAAATCTTCTGATCCCGGGCAAGCTTTATGAGGATTGGATCAATTTTTTCAGGCTGGTCTGCCATTTGCTTTCGAAGGTCCGCGTAGACCTTCTCCAGCACATGCGAGTGCTTCATGAAATCTGCCACCCTGCGACGCGTACCTACACCTGATTGATCTACTCCAAAAAGATCTCCCTCGCCTCTGTTTTGAAGATCGGCTTCTGCTATCTCGAATCCGTTGTTGGTTTGTTCTAATACCTCGAGTCTCTTGTGGGCCTCAGGCGAAAGTTCTTTGTTGGGAACCATGAAAAAGAATCCAGCCTTATCCCCTCTACCGACGCGTCCCCGCAGTTGGTGAAGCGAGCTCAGGCCAAACCGTTCGGGGTCATAGACAGACATGAATGTTGCGTTAGGAACATTGATCCCAACTTCAATAACCGAGGTCGAGATCAGGATGTGAATCTGTTTTTTTTCAAAGGAACTTATGATTTCATCTTTTTCACTCGCTTTCATCTTTCCATGAAGAGCGGCGATCTTATGCTCCTTGAAAACACCCTTGTAGTGCTCGAGGGCTTCCGTGACGTTTTGAAGACTCATGTTTTCTGATTCTTCGATCGCGGGAAACACGAAATACCCCTGGTCGCCTTGGGCTAGCCTTTGTTTCAGAAACTCAATGTACTTGTCATGGTTTACTTTCTCGACGAAGCGGGACTTTATTCCCTTTCGTCCCAGGGGCATGGTTTTAATTGTGGTGAAATCAAGGTCACCATACTGAGCCAGCGAGAGAGTCCTGGGGATCGGAGTCGCCGACATGATGAGGCAATGGGTGCCACTTCCCTTGGCCGTGAGGCGGAGGCGTTGCTCTACCCCAAACTTATGCTGCTCATCTATGATTGCCAGTCCTAGATTCTGGAATTCTATGCTCTCTTGAAAGAGCGCATGTGTCCCTATCACAAGATGAGTCTCGCCAGCCCGCAGTGACTTCTGCAGGATTGTTTTATCTTTTTGTTTCATGGAGCCGAGGGCGAGACTGAGCTTGACCTCAGGTAAGTCTCCAAACAGCGACTCAAAGCTGCGCTTGTGTTGAAGAGCTAAGGATTCAGTTGGACACATGAGCGCCACTTGAAATCCCTTCCTGATGCAGCAAAGAGCAACGAGAAAAGCAATGATCGTTTTCCCGCAGCCCACGTCTCCCTGGAGCATTCTCATCATCGGGTGACCGGACTGCAGATCTACCTCTATCTCAGCGATAGCCTTTCTCTGGTCTTCCGTGAGCTGAAAGGGGAGGCGGGATGTGAGTGACTCTAGAAATGCCGCCTCAGTCATAATGCTTGGGGCTTTTTTCTTTTTTATAAAACGGCGTCGAGTAATTATTTTGAGTTGGTCAGCATAAAACTCTTCATAGGCCAGGCGCTCAGTAGCTTGGATCAGGATCTTTGGGCTCACGTCCGAGGGAGTCTTTAACCCATGAAGAACCTGAAATGCCTCGGAGAGTTTGAATTCCTCAACGTCATCTGTGCTAAATTCCGATTGAATATGATCCCAAAAATCTTTGGGCAAATTTTTAATGAGCTTCTGAGTGTATGAACCAGGCACTTTGTTGATGGTCGGATATTCGATCAGCCACTCCCCCTGCGAATGAGCCCAGTTCTCATCGATGAGGTTAGCGAATTTTGGATTAATAATCTGGTGCTGAGCTCTCCATTCTTGGAGCTCACCTAAGAACCATATGCTCTCGTAGTCTTCAAGCTGCTTTTTCTGGCCCGGCCATATGTTAAAAAAACGGAGAGTCAGGGTCTGCTCAGAGCTCAAGTCTTTAACGATGATGAAACCGTTGTGGAGAAGAAATCTTGAGCGAGATTTACGCCCAAAGGCGGGCTTAATTTCTCGATGGATGATTTTCCCAATACCTAGAAACATTTCTCCATAAGCTGCCTGAGAAAAAGGTTTGAGCTTCGGCATGGGACTAAGTCGAAGGGGGAGTGCCCACAGTAGGTCACCAAGGGTTTTGATACCCGCCGTGTGCAGAGACTGCAGATGAGCAGGGACTGCTTTGGTTTTTGCTAGCTCAAGAAGATTCGAATCCGAATTAACGGTAGGTAACGGTTTGGACCTCATAGGTCACATCACCTTTGGGCGCTTTCACGATGATCTCGTCGCCCTCTTCTTTACCAATCAGGGCCTTTCCTAAAGGGCTTGAGTAGGAAATTTTATTTTTATCGGTCATGGCCTCATCTTCACCCACGATCTGGTAGGTGTGCTCATTTCCGTTGGCATCAAGCAGGGAGACAGTCGCCCCGAACACAATTTTCGAGCCTGAAAAGCTCGTCACATCGACCACTCTGGCTCGTGCAATTTTTGATTGAAGCTCCATAATGCGGCCTTCGATGTGAGACTGTTTTTCTTTCGCCGCTGAATACTCCGCATTTTCCTTAAGGTCACCCAGTGCCCGAGCTTCTGCGATGTCGACCTTGATGTTTTCTCTGTCGACTTTAATAAGTTGTTCGAGTTCTTGCTCGATTAGCTTTTTGCCAATCAATGTCATGGGCGTGTCGTTCATTTGAGGTCCTATTTTTTAAACAGAGCTTTTGCTTTTTCTAAAAGCTCATCTTTCGAGGCTGCACTACCTGTTGAGCGAGGTCCAAATTTAAACCACTCACAGAAGTTGGGTTTCTCTTTATCAACAACCCGTTCAGCACTGGGTTCGTGGCATTCGTTGTAGGCAGATTTATCATAATTTTTACAGCCCAAGCAACTTCTCAAAGAGGCACCACAGTTGCTACAAGAGTCGGCTCGCCCTGGTGGAAATGCTTCCATGTAAGGAACTTTGTGACCGCAATTGGGGCAGGCGCCCATACTAGTAATCCTTTTGAATTCCGAGCCCAAAGCCGGAGCCACGGTTCTTGTCCGGCTCAGCTGAAAAGAAAATGCGGGGAGTATTCCTCTTATTGTGCTCTTCAATGGACCGCTGAAGTAACCATTCATTATTATACTGATTTGTTCGGGAAATTAAATAACTCACCGCAATCATGGTTAATCCGCCAAAGATCAAAGTATTTTTTCCAGTCAGAGTCTCATTTCTTCCTTCGCCAGATCTCACGATCCCCGCGAGCGTTAAAGCCGTACCGAAAGTCGAGAGAGCAGCACTCTGCCAGCGAGGCCTGTTATTTTCTTGGTAGCTTTCGAGGAGTTTTTTAGCCACAGGGTCACGCTGCAGGTAGTAGCGAAGCCCTTCGCCACGGTTACTAGAGCTGGCATCAACTAAAACTTCCTGGTAATTCACAATGGCGACCCGGCTACAAGACTCGTTAGCCTGGACCCATAGGGGCAAGAGTAAGGTAAAAAAAATCAAAAGCTTCATAAGCCTCTTAAGTGGGCAATCTTTGGTACTCTATCAGCATACAGCTCTTGGACTTATGATGGAAGTACAGGAAAAAATATGGACCTCGTCAGAACCGGCATAAGTCTTACTAAAACGATAAAAAATGTCGCACGATTTCGTGAGATTCTAACTGTATTTAGCAAAAATGGGTTCCACTCCCTCATCATTAAATACGGCTTAGGCCAAGAAGTTTCTGGCAGTATCTCCAATGAGGATGATGCCCTTGAAGAGATAAGCGACAACACCGATGAGTGGTGGGGCATCATAGGCTCAAGGTTACGACTATCCTTTGAAGAGCTCGGCCCAAGCTTTGTGAAGATCGGACAGCTCTTAGCGACACGCGAGGATATTTTTCCGCCAGTCTTCATCAAGGAATTAAAAAAGCTGCAAAACAAGGTGAAGCCCATTCCCTTCGAGGAGTCTAAGGCCATCGTGGAGGAGTCCCTCGGGCAACCGATTGAGAAGGTTTTCGAGTCTCTCGATCCAAATCCGATCGGCACAGCTTCCATCGGAGTTGTCTACAAAGCAGCTCTCAAGTCTGGCGAGCGTGTTGTGGTCAAGGTTAGACGCCCAGGCATAGAAAAGATCCTCAAAACAGATTTTGAAATTGTCCGTTTTATCGTGGCGCAAATAGAAAAAGTCTCTGCGGATGTCCGGTACCTAGGCCTCTCCCGGGTGATCAATGATTTTTTCAAAGCCACATCCAATGAACTGAATTTTTTAACGGAAGCTAAAAATGGTCAGCGGTTGAAGTCAAACCTAGATTTGATAGATGCGGACAAGATCCTGGTGATCCCCAAGGTCTATTCTGAGTATTCAAGTCCGAGCATACTCGTCATGGATTACTTGGATGGCAAGCCATTCAACGAGATTCGCAACTTGGCGGAGCTAGGTCCCGTGATGGAGGCTAAGCTCATTAGAAGTGTGGAAATGTTCGCTCAAACGCTTCTCAAGGACGGATTCTTCCATGCGGACCTGCATGGGGGGAATTTTTTCATTTTACCCAGTCAGCAAATCGGAATCATCGATTTTGGCCTGATGGGGACCCTTACGAAGAAAAATCGCTCGAATCTCATCGCCGTTTTATATGCTGTTTTAACTCATAACTACGACAACCTCGTCTACGAGTTCCTTGAGGTCGCTGACTACGATTCGATTCCCGATCACGACGAACTCATTAGAGATTTTCACGAATCTCTTTCCCCCTTCATCGGACTTTCACTCAAAGAGACGAATGTGACGGAACTTGTGAGGGCCATCATTAGCACCCTCTCAAAGCACCGCATCTACTTACCACGCGAGTGGTTCATCATCTTTCGAGGTCTCATGACCATGGATGGTGTTGGGCGCTCAGTGAACCTAGATCTAAACATCTTTAAAATTCTCGAAAATGATATTCCCGCTCTACTCGCTCA
Organism: Pseudomonadota bacterium; assembly: GCA_021299675.1. Classification (GTDB taxonomy): domain Bacteria; phylum Bdellovibrionota; class Bacteriovoracia; order Bacteriovoracales; family Bacteriovoracaceae; genus UBA6144. Next base: position 9,024 of record JAJTIF010000171.1, read on the forward strand.
AACACTCAATCCGGAGAGTGTGCAGGAGGAGGCGCTGTGGATCGGTAAAGATCTTCTGACCTCGCTTCGAATCGTGCCTAAGCACTTGAAGTGGTACCTTCGCGAGCAAGCCAAAAGAGGCTACGCCACGGAGATGAAAATCACTGGTGCCGATGCCTACGTCAAGTCGATCTCTCGCTCACTCTATTTCTTGGGCCTCTCCTTACTGACATCAGTATTTATTCTAGTTGGAACGATTCCATTGATCGGAAAGACTCCCGAAAGATTCGTTGATATTCCAACCTTGTCTTGGTTCTTTTGGGGTATAGGTCTGGCCATCCTCTCAAGATCATTTTTCTTAAGAAAATACTAAATAGAATCCAATCCACTTATGTAAAGTGGCACACTGTCTTTTCTAATGTTAAAGTTTCCATATCCAAAAATCTCTTCTAAAAGTTCGTGCGCTTTTAGAGAGTAATTCCTACCGTCGTGCTTAACACAAAAATCCCAGTCCTGTGTTTCAACTTTTGCCCCCAATAGCATGGAGATTTTTTTGAGCGCCATCGGATGTTTGTTCAGTCTCCATAGTCCCACAAGCTGCAAGTCCTGTTGGACGTGGTCGTCTACGGGTTGGTTAAGCGGATGCCAGAGCTGAGATTTATCTCCAATCACTTTGAGCAGGTCATTAATAGATAGCGTTGTCACACACTCATGAACGACATCTTGCAGATCCATGCCTTTGTTCTTGAAGTAGTACCCATTATCGAAAAGATAAAGATCACTGGAAGTGATGTCAGCAATGTCCTGCCAGTCATTCTCGTCTCTAAGAGGGGAAAAGTATCGGGCGTTAATTTCTTTCTTATAAAGAGATTGAATCGTTTTCTGTTCTTCTTGGTTAAGCTTTGAATAGAGCGTTTTTTGGCTTCCAAGGGTCGCTGGTGTATTGGTACGGTAGCACCACTGTTTACCTGCAAGATAGAAGCCCCACTTCTCGTACATCTCATGCTTATCAGTCCAAAGGAGAAAGAAGGCACATTGCGATTCAAGAGTGGCAATTATCCTTTCCATGAGAGACTTAAAGATCCCTCTGCCCTGGAGTTCTTTTTTCACCGCCACTCCACCAATCATGCAGACAGGAATCGTCTCTGTATTCCAAATAAAGTCTCTCATTCTTGTTCCAATGTGAGCGACCACCTCCATTCGGCTGGAATCAATCAAAACGAATCTCTGTGAGAGGTTTCTTTGAGAGGTTAGGGGTGCAAAATCAGTCTTGAATGAGTGTTTTTTAGAGTAGGCAAAAACTTCCTCTATGAGCAAATTAGCCTGATTCTCTAACTCGGGAAAGGCACTTAAGCTTGCGAATTCATAGTATTTTTCAGACATGCTTAGAAGCCTTTTTTCCTTCATGCTAGGCAAGCTTTTGGGCCTTGTAAATTTTTTTTACAAAGACTCTTAAGTAATTTTGAGGAGTGTCGAAAAGTTCTACAGGAAGGCAGTACTTAACTAACTGCCCGCATAACCATGAAGGTTGTGTGAACCCAAGTCAAGGAGGATTTATGGGTTTGAGGATTAATACGAACGTTTCTTCACTGAACGCTCAAAGAAACCTGAACGGGACACGTCTCGCTCAACAGAAGGTTCTAGAGCAACTCTCATCTGGTCAGCGCATTAACCGCGCTGGTGACGATGCAGCAGGACTCGCCATCTCAGAAAACTTGAAAGCGCAAATCCGCGGCTTAGGCCAAGCGGAAAGAAACGCGCAAGACGGTATTTCATTGGTGCAGATCGCTGAAGGTGCCATGTCAGAGATTTCAAACATTATGATTCGTCTCCGTGAACTATCAGTGCAAGCAGCTTCTGATACCATCGGACCGAACGAACGCAAGTTCTTGAACGTTGAATTTGAACAATTGCTCTCAGAAGTCGACCGTATCGCAAACTCAACTGAGTTTAACCGCGTTCCACTCTTGAATGGTACTGGTTCAGTGTTTGATATTCAGATTGGTACTCGAAATGACCCCTTAGCTGACCGACTCACGTTCGACGCTTCTAGCGCTGACGTAAACGTAGCAGCCCTCGGTCTAAATCTTGCAAGTGTATCTGATAAGATTTCTGCTCAGAACTCATTGGCCGCGATTGACCAAGCCATTCAGAACGTATCTGGAATTCGTGCTGACTTCGGTGCTCTTCAAAACCGTCTTCAGTCTACGATTAACAACATTCAGGTCAGCTCTGAGAACTTGTCAGCAGCTAACTCTCGTGTTCGTGACGCAGACGTTGCTTCAGCAACAGCTGAGCTAACTAGAACAAACATCTTGATGCAGGCTGGTACTTCAGTTCTTGCTCAGGCTAACCAGTCTACCACTACAGCTCTAGGATTGATCCAAGCATCATCCAACGGCTAGTAGCAGGTGATTGAAACCTGATCGAGATTTTGACCAAACCTGCACGTTACTCTGAAGTGGGTGTGACTAAAGAGTGTAGTGTGATGGGCAGTAGTGTGCCCAAATATTAACCACCGGCAGATAGGATATTTGCCGTATGAACAAGGAGGTTCGCATGACATTTAACAACGGAGCCTAAAATGGGTTTAAGAATAAATACTAACGTTTCGAGCATTGCTGCTCAACGTAGTTTAGGAACGAATAAGTTTAACACTGACAATAACCTGAGGAAGTTAGCTTCAGGGGAGCGTATCACGCGAGCATCTGACGATGCAGCGGGACTGGCGATCAGCGAAAAGTTGAAAGGCCATATCCGAGGTATGCGACAAGCGAAGAGGAATACGGAAGATGGAATCTCACTCATTCAAACAGCTGAAGGTGGATTATCGGAAGTTTCCAACATTATTGTCAGACTTCGCGAGTTGGCAGTCCAAGCGGCTTCTGACACAGTGGGGGATACGGAGCGTGGGTTTTCGAACATTGAATTTCAGCAGCTCAAAAATGAGATTGATCGTATCTCAAGAGGACTCGACTTCAATGGTAGAAAACTGTTGGATGGATCTGGTGGTGTTGTCGATATACAAGTGGGGATTCATAATAACCCCCTTCAAGATCGAATCACTTATGACTCAACCACAACCGACGCAACGGTCATGTCACTCGGTCTTAACGTCGAAGAGATTGCTAGCAAAGAGGGAGCTCAGCTCACTCTCGGGAAGTTGGATCAAGCACTGGAAAGGGTTTCTGGAGTTCGCGCAAACTTGGGCGCTATTCAGAACAGGCTGTTATCGACAAGCAACAACTTGGCGATCTCAGATGAAAATCTCAGTGCGGCTAACTCAAGAATTAGGGACGTCGATGTAGCGGCGGAAACGGCAGAACTGGCCAAGAATAATATTCTTAACCAGGCATCTGTATCGGTTCTTGCTCAAGCAAACAACGCCCCGCAGTTTGCCCTGAAACTGCTCTCGTAAGTCACACCCCGTAATGTGGCCTCGAATGAGGCCACCTTTTTCTATTTCTAAGTAGCGATTTCAGCTACACTATTCATCATGCGCAAAACGATTCTTATATTTGGTGCTAGCTCATTTCTGGGGTCAAACCTCCTGGAGAGTTTAAAGAAACACTATCGTGTGATTGGAACTTACAAAGACACACCAATTGATTATCCGGGAATCCTTTTTTATAGATGTGATGGTTTAAAAAAAGATCGAGTCACTCACTTGATTGGATTAACTAAGCCAGATGTCACTATTTATGCCAGTGGCCTTTCGTCAATCACGGCCTGCCACTCTAATCCGAAGCTTTCAGACGCTTTAAATTCCGCCGCACTTATCAACGTGTGTTCAGCAGCGGAACGCTACGGATCGAAGTTTATTTTTGTCAGTTCAAGTTTTGTGTTAGGTGGAGAAAACACCGAGTACTTCGAAAGCGATACTCCATTTCCTGTGACGGTGTATGGCGCGAGCCTTGCCTCGAGTGAGTTTTACGTTCAAAAATCCTGTCTCAATTACATAATATTTCGGACGGCACCTTTTTTCGGTCGCTCCTACCACCCGAAGAGAAGGAATTGGCTTGAATCGGTTGAGAGAAACGTCTTGAAGGGTGTTGTGGCTAACGTCGATGATCAGATTGAACACGGTCACATTGATCCACAATTCCTGGCTCACATCATCCATCTTGCGATTGAAAAGAATGTGACAAATCGCCTCTTCCAGATATCCTCGCAAGACCTTATGTCGCGCTACGAATTCGCAAAAAAATACATTAAAGCCATTGGCCTGGATGAGAACCTCGTGACCAGAGCGCAGTGGAATTTACCACTAGATGAAAGTTCGTCTCGAGGTCGTGGCCGCGACTTTATACACTATAAAATGTCAGTGAAGAATGCCGAAGAGTTTTTTCAGCTTAAGATGCCCACAATTCAAGAACTGATAAACTCAAAAAAGAAATTAGCGAGCTGAACTTCTGATGAATTCAGAAAGGTAGAACTTCACCATCGAATCGATGTGAACTTCTTCTCCTTGGTAGCGCCAGGCGATGTTATTGAAGGCACCTACAAAAGCTCTGATCTCGTGGATTTGTGATGTCTGTGGAGACTGGTCACCTGGAATACGAGGAGAGAATAAGCCCCCAGAGTTTGAAAGGAAACCAATGCTGATCACATCAGAAGATTTGCGTGCAACGATCAGCTTCAATGAGTTTCTAAAAAGCATGAAGTCACTAATTGTATTCGAAATACGAAAAACCTTTATCATTCGGCCTTGGTCTCTGTTCACGCGATATTGGTTAAAGAGAGAGACATAGAACTCAAAGCGATCTTTGATCTTATTGATGAATAAGATGGATTCTTCTTCTAGAATTCTGGCGGGATCTGCGCTATCGGCAAATCTTATAAATCCCGACTCCTCCATATTGATTTCTTCAATCGCTAGAGATTCAAGCCAAGTAGTATCGATTTTGTCTGAATTGATGTTCATCATTATTTTATGATCAACGCTTCAAGCTATCACGTCAAGTTATTGGATTATTTGCGAGGGGAGTTTAAAGAAGGGTTTGAGTAGAGATGATTCGTTTCGCGCCCCTTAAATTTAAGGTGGGCGCTGTTAGTAATCACTTTAGGCTTCTCACAATCTAGCTTTCACCAGGTGAGCTTGCACACCGTGACCAGGGACTGCTCCCGATAACTGAATCGTAGGGGCGAAACTTATGTGTCCACCCAAACCCATATAAATATCTTACTCCCAATCCCTTGGAGATGCCATGGGAAGTTTTAGCCCCCACGTGGCGCCAGTCCATTAAATTCAAAGGGTTAGGGGGGGGATTGTTTCGGGTTTTGCGCCGTGTTATAATGATTATCATATAGACAATTTTAGTACTTTAAAAAAGAACTAAAGTTATCTGCAGTTCTGGTCGAAAAGGCTTAAAGAACAAGGCAGGGGAGAGTTATGAAAAAGCACATTACTGCATTTTTGAAAGACGAGAGCGGTCAAACTTCTACGGAATACATTCTTCTCGTAGCTGTTGTGGCTTTCGTAATTTTCAAGTTTAAGGACGTCATTAACGAGCGTCTTGTGGGGGACAACGGTCTCGTCAACAAGGTGTTTGGTAAAGCCGACGACATCCTTAACGGTCTACAATAGTTAGATCGAAACCATTATTTGACGTCAATACGACGGCAGCTTAGACTTGATTTTGTGATTAAAAAATCAAGCGGACAAGCTGCCGTCGAATATTTATTTGTGCTGGTCTTAATGATTCTCATCGCTTCGAGAATTGCTGTACGTTTTAATGATTTCTTTCGCGATTCTCTTGGAAATTTAGGTCACGTGTTGTCTCAGAATTTGATTGTGGGAATTTGTGAAACCCAATGCTTCTTTTCCTCTTACGAAAACTTCTATAGAAGATAGCCATGGCGCCAAAACTTACCTATTTGGGAATCCTGCTTTGTCTGGTTGCTGTTGCGTGGATTGATTTTAAAACCCAAAAAATCTCTAATCGATGGACCCTCTTGAACCTGATTGTCTTTGTCGGTCTTTTGATTCTATCACCACTTCACCCTCTCACTTTTTCGACCCTCATCTACCCTGTGCTTATGCTCATGGTGGGGTTTGTGCTTTTTATTCTCAATGTGATGGGAGCGGGGGATGCTAAATACCTCGCTAGCCTTTTTCTGATCATTCCTCTCACTTGGCAGGCACCATTTTTTGAGCTCCTAGTCTTGTCCACATGTTTGGTCGCAAGTGTGTTAATAATAGTGAACATCTTAAGAAATTATTCTAGAGTTATTAGAGAGATAAGGAATAGAAACTTAAAGGGCCTGAGCTCATGTTTTGGAACCCGTTTTTCATACGCCCCCGTTATCCTTTTTGCCTGGTTGTGGTTCGCCGTACAACTCAGAATTCTCAGTTAGGTCAGAGCACGGTAGAATATGTTCTCCTCTTGGCCGTTGTTGTATCACTTGTTTTCACTGTTATTAATTCTGCAAGATTCAAAGATCTACTTGGGGAGGGCGGAGGTTTTGCGCTGCGGATGAAAGACGAGATGGAGTGGAATTATCGCTTTGCCTCTCAGTATTACGGCGAAGCTTCAGCATTTAATGTAAATCTTGGGTCTCGAAACCACCCTGGATACTATAATCAAAGAAGAGGGGCGACACATTTTATTGGTCCACTTCGCCCGTACCCACAATGATAAAAAAACAAGCAGGTCAGTCGACCATTGAGTTTTTGCTCACTTTCATGTTTGCTCTGGCATTCTTATTTCTATTCGTGAACATTTCTGTGAACTACTCAGCGGGCTACCTGGTTCACTACGCAACCTTCATGGCCAGTCGCACGTACATGACCGCTGACACATCAACGGTTAATGGCGGCGATCAGACAGCAAAAGATGAAGCACTCAAGACGCTCAAGCGCTTCCGGGTTGCAGCTGTTGGAGTTCCGGTCGATTCAGTTAAGAATTGCTGTAGCACCACCGTAGATGGTTTCTACATAAACTCGGCTTTCAATTCATCACTAAATGCACCTCTTTTTGTTGGTGCCGTCAGCGTTTTCAAAAAACCGCTCTCATATTTTCGAGCGATTGCTGGAGACACTGAGATTAGGTATGTCTCTGAATCCTTTTTGGGTAAGGAGCCGGTCCGGCATGAGTGCTGGACGAGAACCTGCCAAGCGATAAACCTCGCCGTAACAGGTAGTACAGGAAACTGTGCAACCGATGATACGGCTGACATCACGGTGTTTGATAATGGTTGCTAAAAAAAACCAAGAGGGTCAAGCTCTCATAGAACTCATTCTCTTTTTACCCTTCATGTTGATGATGTACACCGTCGTCGTGAGCCTCGGGGACGCAATACACGCCTCAATTAATCAGCAAAAAATTACCAGAGCCTACTTCTATTACCGACTCCAGAATAACGCTCAGATCTCAAAACCCATGAGAGGTGATGGCGGGGGGCTCATCAACGCTGGCTGGAGCCAATTCGGACACTACTTTATTGGGTGGTCCGATTACTTGAATTCAGACAATCCGATTGCTCCATGTTTTAAACTCAACCTGCCTTTTGCTCCCGGGGCAGGGGACACCTGTGAAGCATCTTACACAAGTCAAACTACTCAGTTTGTTCGAGTCGCTACCGTCTATGGAATTTGCGGAGCCACCATCCGCAAGGCTGAAAATTCAGCTGCCGGTGACTTCGTTGAGCTTCCTGGCGCAGGAGATAGTGAACAAGCACTAGATACTGTTCTAGGGGCAGCAAGCTGCCACATTACACAGTAGTTGCTCAAAATGCTTGGGTAAAGCATTCCTCGGTTACGCTTTTGAAAATTATGCTATCATATTGATTAGAGGTTACTAACTCGTTTAAGGATGAACGAATGAATAGTCGCGCATTTACCCTAAGTTTGGTTATCGCAGGCATTGCGATGTTCATGGTGTATTCCTATCTTGAAGATCGAGAGTCGAAGTTCATTGAAGAGTATGGGAACCCATCCCCCGTGGTTGTTGCAAAAGTTGATATTAAAGAACTTGAACTCATCGACGATCGCAAATTAAAAATCGAAAACATTCCCAAAAAATTCCAAATGCCAGGTCACTTCAAGAAAATTGAAGAGCTCTACAATACAATCGCTGCTGTCCCAGTAAAGACAGGCGAGCAAATTACGAGACCTCGCATTACCTACCCCGGAGCGCAGTCAGGTCTAGCTCGTCAGATTGCCGTCGGCAAGAGAGCACTTTCTGTGCAGGTACAAGAAAACCAAGCGGTCTCAAAACTTATTAAACCCGGTGATCGAGTAGATGTCCTGGCCACCATCGATTATGCAGGCGGAAAGAAAGAGCGTGTGAAAGTAAAAACAGTTCTTCAAGACGTGCTTGTTCTCTCGACAGGTCTCTATGTCACCAATAGCGTACCCATTGTAAACTTGCAGACATCAGAAAATGAAGGTCGCGAGATGAAATTGAACAAGTACGTCAATTTCAACACTGTCACACTAGAGCTGACACCATTTGAGGTTCAGAAGATGGTCTTTCTTGTGACGGCAGGCGGGGGGATCTTTCTCTCGCTGAGAAACAACGATGATAAAACGATCGAGCGCATAAGTGGTACTCGCTTGTTTGACGTCCTAGGTGAGGATGCCCCAGAGGCGAAAGCTTATTTTGCGGAACAACAGTCAAAAGAAAAAGTGAGAACAGGGAGACCGCCTGGTAACTAAGATTTTAATTACGCTCTTCTCATGTCTCCTTACATTTTCTGCAATTTCGCAGGATCAGCCAGCGGCTGCGCCCGGGGACAATGACGTCCTGGAAAGAGAAATCGAAGTTGCAGTCGGAATCGATGAGATTATTAAGCTTGATTTTGACTTTTCAACCAAAGTGCAAATTGGTAACGAGCAGTTCCTGCAATTAATCCTCGCACCACAGAAAAGAGAAATTACCTTCAAAGGTATTAAAGTCGGAAGAACTTCAGTTCTGATACGAGATAACATCGGTGATGTTCGATTGAGATATATCGTCCAGGTGACGGCCAGCGGAAAATCTCAGGTGGTTGCAGAGCTGCGAGAACTCATCGGAAATGTAGAGGGTCTTGAGATTGGAATCATGGGCGGAAAGGTCTTCGTGGGTGGGGAGATCGTCGTCCCGAGTGACATCACTCGAGTCAACACTGTGCTTGAGGCCTATCAAGACGTTTTAAGAATTGTGCAACTCTCGCCGCAGACCCAACGAGTGATTGCTCGTAAAATGATGGATGAACTCGCCAGAAATAATCTCAAAGATGTTACCGTTCGGATTGTAAACAGAGTTTTCTGGTTAGAAGGCGTTGTGAGTTCAAAAGATAAAAAAGAGCTCGCCGTGGCCATCGCGAATGCCTACCTCCCAGATCGAATCAATCTCGAATCCAAGGGACTTCAAACCGTCAAGAGAGATGACATCCTAGACTTCATTTCTGTAAACGAAAAAAAGGATCCTGCCCCGCCGCCAAAGCAAGTGAAGATTACCTCTCAATTTGTGGAGTTATCCAAGGATTACTCTCGAGTTTTTGGTTTCAAGTGGGCGCCACTGATGGGAGAAGACTCGAGTTCGATTAGCTTTGGTCAGGACTCAGCTGGCGGCGTAACCAGTCGAAGTAATGGAACCTTGGCCGCAACCATTTCGAATCTTTTCCCGAAGCTCAATTCAGCCAGGTCTGCGGGCTACGCTCGCATCGTCCAGTCGGGTATGGTGGTAACAAAAGATCAGATCGAAGCCAGCATTAAAAAGCAAACGACTATCCCCTTTGCTGTGGGTTCAGGTGATTTTACGAGAGCCTCTAATGCGACTGTCGGTTTTGATATGAAAGTCACTCCCAAAGTTTTAGAACAGGAAAAGGTAGAGCTTGGGATCGGTATTAGTGTCAATCTCACAGCAGCAGCCTCAACTGATGGTGCGCCCATAACGACTAATAACGACATCAAAACAACCGTTGTCATCAAGAGTAAAGAATCTGCTGCGATTGGTGGTGTCGTTCAGAACCAATCCACAACTCAGTATGATAAAGATGATCCTGCTCCCTCCGGTGGCGGTGGTGGTGCGGCAGCTGGCGGCGGTGCCCCTGCTGGAGGGACTGGGCAGTCAGCACCTCAGGCACTCTTTAGGATTTTAAGATCCAAAAATCATCAGATCTCAAGAAACCAATATGTGATGTTTTTAACTCCAGAAATTATTGAGTCTGCTACAGCAGGAACTGAAGAGATTAGAAAAAAATTCAGACGCAGATCGCGCTGATGAGGGAATAAATGTCCGGGCATATTATTAGTGTTATCGGTGGCAAAGGGGGAGTTGGTAAGTCGCAGGTTGCGGCTAACCTTGCTTTCATTTGGGCTCAAGAATCCAGACAAAAAATCCTTCTGCTCGACTTTGATCAAAAAGCATGCGGCGACCAAAGCATTATTACGGGTTTAAAATCGAAAAAGAACGTGAAGGAACTAGCAGAATTCAATGGCGCTATTGATCCAAAGTCTCTCACGCTCTTTACAATAGAGCACAAAGCAGGCGTCTCCTTCATAGGGATGCCTCAAGACAGTACCACGGCCAATCAAATCAATGAAGAAGGCTTGGGCAAAGTACTTAAGGCTATTCCGAATATACATCCTATTACCATCATCGACGTGGGCAGTGAGATTACTCCTCTCGCTCTGAAGGCACTAGAGTATTCAACCCTGATTCTTCTCATCGTGACTCCTGATGTGTTAGCCGTGAATCAGGGGCGGCGGATTTATACTGATCTTGTGACCATGCTTTTTCCGAAAGACATGATTCAAGTTGTCGTAAACCAATTTGTAAATGGTCACCCTGTGTCACCTGATGTCATTGGTAAGCAAATGGGCAAACCAGTTTTTAGTGCCATTCCACGCGATGACCAGAACTGCATCGCCGCACTTACCAGATCTACACCTGTCGTGACTGTAGCGAAGAATGCTCCCTTCACCGCCGGCGTCACAGAGCTCACAAGAAAAATCATTCAGAAGAACGTTCTCGGCACCTTGGCAAAGCTCGTGAAGCCTCAAGATGCAGGAAAAAAACCTTCGACTGGAGACGAGGCGGGTGATGATAAGAAAACAAAAGATGCTTGGACTGACCTGAAGGCTCGTATCCATAGATCACTGGTCGAAGAGATGGATCTCAAAAAACAAGATGAGAATGACCCAAAGGCGAAGATCATTCTGCGAGAGCAAACAAAAAAAATGATCGTTGATCTTCTCGGAAAAGAAGATACCAAAACGGTGTTGAAGTCCCGCGATGACATGAATCGTATTGTGAAGGAAATTCTCGATGAAGCACTAGGCTTAGGGCCTCTCGAAGACATGCTCTCGGATAAATCCATTTCAGAAATCATGGTGGTTGGGCCCAAGAAGATTTACTACGAGCAAAGCGGTAAAGTAAGAAAGTCAGAAGTCATTTTCACAAACTCAGTTGTTGCAGTTCCACAGAACAACATGCGCGTCTCGGGGTTGTTCGAGATGGCTGGAGTA
>JAJTIF010000389.1 GCA_021299675.1 Pseudomonadota bacterium
GAGAATATCGTTGCCTTTTGTCGCGCGCACAGTCGCTGTGAGCCCACGATTTTGCAACTCTTGCATAAACCAATGTACGTGCTCATTACTAGGGCGTTTGTACTTTGACCCTGGAAATTCATTGAAGGGAATAATGTTCACCTTACTCTCCGCTCTGGAGAGAAGCTTAGTGAGTGCCTCAACATCAGTGATCGAATCATTCAGCCCATCAATCAGCAGATACTCATAAGTAATACGACGGTAGGCTTTGAGAGGAATCGTTTTGATCGCCTGAAAGAGGCGATTAAGGTCGTAAACTTTATTGATCGGCATCAACTCCGTGCGGATGTTATCGTGAGCCGCGTGTAAGGAGATGGCGATATTGATGGGTGGAAAGTCCACCAGCTTTTCAATCGCCGGAACTAGCCCGGAAGTCGATAGAGTTACCCGCCGCTGACCAAGTCCCAAACCTCGGGGCTCGAGGAAAATCTGAGTGGCTTTCTTCATGTTCTCATAATTATGCAGTGGCTCTCCCTGACCCATGTAAACCATGTTCGTAAGGCGCTCTTTGGTTGAGACATTTTTCGTGAGCCAGTCTTGTACGGCCATGAACTGACCAACCACTTCGTGGGGCTTGAGATGCCGCTTAAGGCCCTGGGTAGCCGTGTGACAAAAAGTACACCCGATGGCGCATCCCACCTGAGAAGAGACACAAAGAGTGAGGCGTTCCCGAGCTGGAATCGCAACCGCTTCTACCGTCTGATGATCTTTAAAACCTACTAAAAACTTGCGAGTTCCATCCGCCGAGAGACCCTGCCACACGATCTTAGGGAGTTCAAAATCATAATTCTCAGCGAGCCACTGGCGCGTGCTTTTTGCGACGTTACTCCATAGTTCTGGGTCCCGAGCCTCTTTTTTGTAAACCCAGTCGAAAATCTGTGCGCCGGCAAATTTATTCAACCCCTGGCCGATGAGCAATTGGGTGAATTCTTCAAGGCTAAGATCGTAAAAGGAGGGTTTCATGACAGGCAATTTAGGCGCACAAAGATCAATCGTCCATAGGGAAAAATTACTCGATCACAGGGCCCAATTTGCTGATTTAACGGGGGCGATTATTAAAAAATTTCCCAAACAAGCCCGGCGCTCGGTTAATCACATCCGGATTGGCCAAAATCAAGCCGTAGCGGCGATAAATTTCACGATAGGTCCGCACGTCACGGGCAGCCTCAGCGCCGACGTTGTAGTCTTGCACGGAGAGCACGAAGACCTCCGGAGCACGGACCAACTGACACACGCCCATAGCAAATTCTTTGAGGTCATCGAGAGAACTAAAAATCACAGGCCTACTGATTGGACGGTTAAACAGGCGGGTGAAGATTTCCTCTTGTTGAGAAAAGTCCACGGGCCCTGCATCAGAGAAAAAATACAGCACACGGTAGCGCCCCGTCAGCTCGGGAAACTCCGAATCATCGTCGTGGCCAAAGTGATAAATGAGCTTAATCGCCATGCCTTCTTTCATCAATTCTCCTCAAAATGTCCAAAATCTAAGCTGATCGATCCACCCGCCATAATCTCAACTTCAACTCCCATCGGCGAGCTCTTGATCTGCGCCCTTTCTGGGTCTACAGCTTTGATAAAGACAAACTGCTTAGTACTCGGTATTTGATAGCGCACCCGTTGTGTCAACGGATTGTAAATCGATAGACGGCGCACTTCATTGTAGTTGAGCTCAAAAGATGAGGAAGCGCGCGTTTTCCAGGTAAAAAACATCGGCTCCTCTCCGTTGAGGGCTAAGTGCTTAACCTGCAGGTACTTTGTGATGTGGTCCCAGAATGCTAGCTTTTTTGTGGCTTGCTGCTCCTTGAGCGCTTCCCCATCATGGATCAGAAGGATCCCCTCACCAAGCTTTATTAGGGAAATCTTTGTGAGAAAATTGATGTCTTGCACGACAAGGCTATTCTCGGTGATGAAGAGCTGTAACTTTTTGCTTAAGAGCGGATCAAGTCCTCGACGATCAAGGATAATGCGATGACCATTCAAAAAAAGACGCAAAATATGATTAAATCTTATTTTGTCGACCTGGGAGCCAAAGAAAAATTTCAAACGGTGCGTGGAATCCTCGTCCGCTTCTCTTTGAAACTCAAAGCGACCACGTAGCCTCCAGCAGCTTCGAAAATCGCGCTGAAGATGGGACAACAATCCGAGCTGGCTGAGCTCATCATGTGGGTCACTGAGGTAATCGTTTTCCCAATAGATATCAAACAACACAAGAGGCGCAAAGTGACCGGACTCCGTTTCGTCACTGAGTAGATGCTGCAAGGTCGAGCGCACGTAGTAGGGCGTGAGGTAATCTTTTAAAAATTTTCCGATGATGTTTTTCTTATCTTTGTGGGCAATCAAAGTGGAGTTAGGCATGAGGTTCCATTCCATATGCGTCCACAGGTCCTGCATCAACTCAATCTGATGGGGCCATACCTCGGAGGAACGAGCAAAGATGTCCTGAGGTGCGCCCCCCAGGAAAGCGTAATCCTGCTGTGAAACCCAGAATGTTTTTAAGCCTTCAGTGGCTGTTTGGCTGTAGAGGTCTGAAATAAGTTTTCTATACTTCGCTTGGTGAAATGTCTCGTCTTCTTTAGTTAACTTTGGGACCTCTACTCCCTCGTCATTGATACGAGTAGCGAGCTTTTGCCCTTTTAAGTAACGCACAAAACCAGAGGCAAATGTGGGCGAATAGTCCTCAATGAAAGAGTGCTGTTTGGCGGCATCTACCCAAAAGGAATTCAGCCCGATGACGGGCACCGAAATCCTGCGGTCAGTGAGGAACTTTTCGAGGTTCCATATCCATTTGCGATAGCACTGATAGACCTTGGGGTCATAAAACGAGTGGATCTTATTTATTGTTCCATCACTATCGAGAAACGCGTGAGTCATGCCGAATTTATCCTGAGAAGGATAGCGAGCAATCAAGGCAGGCAACCCACCGCAAGGTTGGATCGGTATCGGTGAGAGAGGAACAAGCCAAATCACGTCATGACCGGTCTTGCGGGTCATTTCGTTGAGACGCTCAAGGTCCGCCTCCGGCTTGATGTTTCCGAAGTCAAAGTCTTCACCGTTATCAGTATGAAAGCCCCAGTAGAGCGGGATAAACAACGGGCCCGTCTGGGGACTGAGGGAACGCAATTTTGACTCCCACAAGGAAGCGGAAGTGCGCCAATAACAAAACCAGTTCTCCCCAGGGAAAATATTCTCTGATTCGCGAATTTCTGCGGGGGTTGAAGAAATATCCAAGTTCTTATCCTTATCCAAGCATTCTATCTTAATTAGGACAGCGAGGGCGAGGAAAAATCACGCAGCGTTAATTTTGTAAAAGACTGATTTTTCCTGTAAACTTTGGCTCTCTATCGACCCCTCTGCCCAAGGAATACCTTATGTGGTTTTTTACTGCTGAAGAAAAAGAGCTTCAAAAAACATGTCGAGACTTTGCCAGAACAGAACTCGCCCCGATGGCGGAAAAGCTCGATACTCAAGAGAAGTTTAACCTCAAAGCCTTCAAGGCGATGGGCGAACTCGGTTTATTGGGGATTACGGCAGACCCTGAGTATGGCGGCGCTGGACTCGGTGCAACGGCTGCCACTATTGTGATGGAAGAATTCGGCAAGGCTGATCCTGGCAGCACACTCTCCTACCTGGCCCATTCAATTCTTTGCGTTAATAACATAGACAAAAATGCCTCAGCTGAACAAAAGGCAAAATACCTGCCTAAACTAATCACCGGTGAACACATCGGGTGCATGGGGATGAGTGAACCTGGCTACGGCTCGGATGCGGTAGGAATGCAAACCAAAGCCGTGAAAGAGGGCAATGGCTACACCATAAACGGCGCCAAAATGTGGATCACCAACGGCAACATGGCTGATGTGACCTACCTCTACACTCGCACCGGAAGTGGAAAAAAAGACCTGACCACGTTTATCGTTGAAAAAGGTGCTCCGGGATTTTCGGTCTCTAAAGAGATCCATAAAATGGGCATGCGTACCTCTCCTACTGCGGAGCTAGCTTTTCAAAACTGTAAGGTCCCACTCACTGCCCGCGTCGGTGCCGAAGGTGACTCCGTCAGCCACATGATGAAAAACCTTGAACTCGAACGCATCACAATCGCCGGTATTTCTTTGGGGATTGCCCAGGCCTGTGTGGATCAGTGCGTGAAATACGCGGGAGA
>JAJTIF010000047.1 GCA_021299675.1 Pseudomonadota bacterium
GAGAGGGAGGGAGAGGAAGTGCAGAGAGAGGAGTAGGAGGGGAAGGAGAGAGGAGAGGAAGGAGAGGAAGGAGAGGAAGGAGAGGAAGGAGCGAAAAGAGACCACCGAGGGGAAAAAAAAAAAAACCCACTGGTTTATCATAACAGCAGAAGCCTCCACGGATTCCAAGAGCTGCTTCAAACAATTTTTTTGACCCTCGGCCGCGGACCTCATCCAGTCCCGAAAAATGAGGGAGTACCTCGGGACCCTCCGAACGGGCATGATGATCAGATCCGGGAGTGCTCTTCCGGAAACATCGGAATCGGAAATAACCGCCCGGAATTTTTCATATTCCGGTTTACTTAAAGCGTGCGTGGCGTCTTCATAGAGGCAGTTGTAGCTCTGATAAAGGGAGTCCATCGACGACAAAATATTTTTGCAGTCCCGCGCAAACAAGTAGAAACACGTGTCATCGAAAAATAAATATTTTTCCCATTGCCGGAGATTATCTAAATAAATTTTGGTGATGGATAAAATTCCGGAGAGCGCCGAAAGAAGGTCTACCAAAACGGGATCGACGTGTTTGACGGACTGTATTTGTTCCATGATCTCTTTTGCCTTTTTTAGGAACTTCACGTACGACTCCTCCGTCGTGAGAATCTCCCGGAATATCTTCCACGATCTGTCCTGGGGCACGTTATTGAGCCCGTGCTGGTGGATTTCCTTAAAAGTAGTTTTTGACGGGCGGGCTGGAATCGGAGTTTCGTCTTCGAACATCTTTTCCAGAGGCCCGTGGTAGAGCTTCCTAATTTGGCAAGCCCATAACCCCGAGTTTGTCGACAATTTGTTCCACGCCTTCGAGCAACACATCACGGAGATCAAGTCCTCATAGTCAAGAAAGGAAAACACGTGATGCTGGACGGCCTCGTCTAATTTTAAAAATTTCGGAAACGGGGTGATCACCTTAATCCAGACGATGAGGTTCGTGCGAACCCCGGAAGTTATCGGAAAACTCCCGTGCGCCATTTTTCCTCCGTGGATGATAGCGCTCCCTGGAACTTGCTTACAAACGACGCTCGGGCTCTCCGTGGAGGATCCAAAATAAAGATCGCCTCCCGTGAAGTCCTCCCCGAGGCATATATTAAGCGTGACATCGGAGTCGTCCACGTGGACGGGATGCTCGACGTCTTTGCCTAACTGGTAGTGGATAGCGTATATGTAATGACCCTCGACGATCGCCTCTAAAGGCTGGTAGAAGGTCTCGACGATAAAGTCCTTGAAAACAGAAGTGATGTTCGTCAGGAGAGGGTGGAAGCCACAAGAGAGAAGGTTCACTCCCGTCATATCGAAACACTGTTTGTTGGAGAGAGTGTTGATTTCTTGGAGGAGGGTGGAAGTTTGAGTGGCGGTGAAAAGGTCGGTGTATGTGTAAATGCCCTCTTTGTGCTTTTGCAAACGGTCCTCTTCAAGTGAACCAACACTGGGAAACTTCAAAAGGATATCATTACTCTCCTTCTCCGCCTTCGGAAAATGAACGACCTCGCCAGTGCTAGTGTACTTGTAGAATAAATGGCTGGGATAAAGACCTTTTCTTTCTGTACATGTTGCTGAACCATGCATCGTTTATATCCTGTTTCCAAAAAACTCTAAATTTGGACTGTGTGGGCACATTTAAGAGAAGTCCTTCGTACACAGTTGTTGTTGATTGATGGCGCACGTTCTGGCAAAAGTCGTTTCTGTAACCTTTTTTTGTTTACGGGCCAGTGTGGGCGTGCAGGTGCGTTATTAATTCAGCCATTCAAACTCGGTATGTATCATACATAGGGCTATTGGTTTCCTTGTTTGGGCTTCCTTGTCCATTATTAATTACTCTGTAGCGACCATTGAATTTGCTGCCCCAAATGCAGCCAAAAAGGCGTGGAAGGCCTCTAGGCTCAAAAGCAAAGCGTACGAAACTTGATGACTTCAACAAACCCGGTCTCACAGAGGTGTGTTAGTTGTATTGGCTTGATTCACTGATCAGGGTGGTGTATTGGACAAACGTGGCTGTACCACCTTGAACACAACACAGCCACTCTCTGTTACTCTTATGAGGGATGTGGAGCCCATCGAAAGTATTGTTTTGACCCAGCAAAGCGAGTTGGTCCCAACTACAGAACTCCTCCTACCAACAAAAAGAGTACCAAAGGTAACAGTATAAAGGATGAATTTAATATTATTAGACTAGAACGAGAACAACGGCAATAGAATCACGGTGGGGGCAAGATGCAGAACTTATTCAGCCAGCCAAGCGCCGTCGTACACTTAGTCAAAGAGCACTGGACTTTCATGCAACAAACAAACACAAGAAGGACCGACAGGAGCTAAACCAGCTTTTTGCCCACATCGAAGAAATTTGTGGTAATGATACCCAGTTGTGGCAACATATTACTGCAAAGCTTCCTCACCAGACCTTACCGATATCTCGCAGGGCAACAGCAGCAGAAAGGAAGCAATTACAAGCAGCAACAGAACATTTAACCATACTCGATATTGAGAAGTTACGGCGTGAACCTTGCTTTAAACGAATCCTTCCCACAGGCAAGCGACTGAAAGGGGAGTGGACGGCAGAGGTTACAGAATTGATTTGGCTATTATCTCCTGTCGAAACACCTCTTGGGGTAGAACTTAACCCCAAAGCCTTCTGTCAGCTATTGTACGACAAGGTAATTAGCCCGTTAGATAAGATAGAGAAAGAAAAAAGAGAAGGAGAGGAAAAGTCAGCCAGTAGCAAAAACAGGGGGAGCAAAGGGAGGGGAACAAGAGGAGGAAAAGGCAAAAGAAAGAGAGGTGAAAGAGACAAAGGGAGGGAGGAAAGAGAGAAAGAGCCTGTAAGCACTGAGACAACAAGCAAAGTTACTGTTGTGTGGACAGGTGACTATGGTAAGAAGCCAAAAATTACCTTTGGTGGATTTTCATTTCCCGACGTCAGATTCTCAGCTGCCTCTTCAAGTTATCACTTTATGAGCACTGCCTTTTATGGAGAAGAATCGGCATTCAACTACCGTACAAACTGTCCCGATACACTCCAGTTTCTTAATAGTGACGAGGATTTCCTGGACTGTGAGGGTGGCTCTGTTCTTTTACGAAAAGAAGTGCTTGTTGATTTAAGCTGTGCAAAGATTCTCCTCGGTATCTTTACCTCTGTACAAACTAACATACCAAAGGTATGGGTGGGAGCATTTGCCCTTTTTGTGACGAGAACTGCCCTGCAACAACCATTTCATTCCCGTCGGCTGCCGGGAGCCTTATGAAGACAAAGTTCTATCGTACATTCCCCCTTAGTGATTCTATTTGTAAACATTGGTCGAAGTCTTTACTTTCTATACC
>JAJTIF010000066.1 GCA_021299675.1 Pseudomonadota bacterium
AGATTAAGATAAAAATTATCCGGACCAAAATCATTGGCCATATAAACATCAATCAGCCCGTCTTGATTAAAATCCGCCGTGCCAATGGCCAGCGTCCAAAAACTCTCGGGCATGCCGATGGCTTTTGAATCCAGTCGCTCGAAGCCACCTTCACTCTTTTGACGATAGACGACGTTGACTCCCCCATTATCTGAGAGGTGCCAAGATGAGTGCATGAAATTAAACATGCGTTTATCGCCCTCATACTCAGGCTGAGGCAGGTTAAAGACGTTGAGCTTTTGTGGCGTCTCATAGTCAGGCAGATAAGCTGGCCACACATGCCCCACAAGCAGATCCAGGCGCCCATCGCGATCGAGATCCGCAAAATTGGCGGCAATCCCATTCACATACTCGTTTAGACCCAGCTTCTCGGTCACGTCAATGAAACTCACTTTTTGTATTTGCACTAACTGGTTCTCGAGCATGACGGGAGTGCCAAACGCCACCATGATAAAAAGATCTTGGTCGCCGTCACTATCAAAATCCACAAAGAGCGCATTACTAGGCAGACCGTTGGTTTCAATCTTCACAAAGCGATCACCTAAAGCAGGGATGGAGACCTTCTCAAACTTAAAGTCCCCCACATTACGATACAGACTCGCGCGGTCTTGATCACGCTTGAGCATGTTGGTGAGGAAGACATCCGGCAGACCATCGTTGTCAAAGTCCCCCACCGCTACTGAGTCGCCGACGGAGAGGATCCATTTGATGATGTGATGGAGACGAGGGTCCACGCGGTTGAGTGTGTCAGCGAACTCCGCTTTCAGACCTGAGCTCTCGGGAGAAATCTCTTTGAGGTGGAAACTTAAATTCTGCTTGGGCAGTGTGGGATAGATGATCTGGGTGTAAGCGGTCACACTCACCAAGGCCATGCCGGCGAGCGTGAGCGCGCGTTGGTAGTAGCCCGAGCGGATAAAGCGCGTTTGAAAATAACTTCTGAAACCTTCTGCCCGAAGAGCAAAAAAGTGGTTTTTGAGCAAACGGTAACTCTGCAGGGTAAAGCCCGCGTAAAAGAAAGTGTAGTAGCTCTGGCGGATATGAAAGATCAGATCCAATATCGCCAGGAGCGCGCCCGCTTTGATCTGCTCACGCTTAGGTCCTGGGGAGGTGGCCGGATCGGTGATCATAAAAAAAGTGAAAAGGAAGAAAGCGGGTGAGGTGATGGAGCCCAAAAAAAGTGTCGCAAAGGGCAGATGGTGCTGCATCAGCCAGGCACGAAAGAGTGTTTGCAGTGTGTAGCCGATGAGAAAGGTTCCCACGAGATACAACCGATTGATCTGCGGGAGCACGAAGAAGAGTCCCAGCACCACGATCAGCACACTGATCGACTCCATCCCATACCACTGGTAGGCCGGAGCGGAAGTGATGAGATCCCCACAGAAGATCAACGAAAAGGTCACTGCCACTTGCGCGGGGTTGTAGTTGTGTTTGCCATTGAAGGTGAAAAGATACTTCGAGCCGATGGCAAAAAACACCGGCACCAAGAGCAGCCAGTAATCATGGGAATAGTTCAGGAGGATACTTAAGGAGAGTGAAGTGATGATCGCCGAAAGTGGAAAGACCCAGCGCTTTTGAAAAATCCGGCTAAAACTAATTTCCATGAGAGCACAGCAAAGTGTGGTCATGATCGCCTGCAAGGGCGTGCGGTTGAAACCCAAAAGCGTAAAGCCCAAGACGAGATAGCCCCCGAGGATGCCAAAGATCATCCAGCGCGGGTCACGCCATTGAGGCAGAGCAAAGGGACGAGACTGAGGCATGGCGAGAGTTGTCATTACACTAAACTCATTTCAAATCCAGAGGGTGCAGGCATTTTTGAAAAATCACTCACCGGGTTTCTAGTTGGGTCCACAAAATATAATTTTAATGGAGTTTTATGGCTTAGGTAACCCGCCACAGAGGCTTTGAGAGAAAAAGACTCAAAATCGGCGAAGCT
Organism: Pseudomonadota bacterium; assembly: GCA_021299675.1. Classification (GTDB taxonomy): domain Bacteria; phylum Bdellovibrionota; class Bacteriovoracia; order Bacteriovoracales; family Bacteriovoracaceae; genus UBA6144. Next base: position 1,973 of record JAJTIF010000066.1, read on the forward strand.
CAGAGCATGAAAGCCATGCCCCTTGCTCCATTTGAGACCCTCGCTCAGAAGAAGACTCATAGCATCCTGTCTGTCCTGCTCACCTATTCCCTCTTTAAAGGTCAGAAGACTCAGGTAGACGACTCGAAACTCCTCTCCCTGCCGCGGCAGCTTGATGATTGGCGAGAGCAGCTGGAAGAAAAACTGCAAAACTTTGGGAAGTCGATCCAAGCGAATCTTTTTGACTAGGCTTGGGGACCACAGTTTGGAAAAGGCGATCAACTCGCCAGCGCGATAAATGCCAAAGCTTGGGTAGTCTGAGAACCCAGGCCAGTGCTGCTCGCGCCACTGCCACTCGTGCTCACTTCCCTCGAAGTCAAAGCCCAAAGGCCTGTGACTATGACGCAGAAAACTGAGTAGGTCTTTTTGAGGAGGATGAGAGACACAGGTGAGCGCGCTCTTCACCCGCGCCCAGGGTTTTTGATAAAACACATTCACCATCTGGTAGCGCTCAAAGAGGTGGTAACCCAAAGGAGATTTCGTCTCTAAGGCCTTTTGCGCCAGCTGATTGTCTTCGAGAATACAGGTGTAAAAGTAGCGGCAGTCTTTGAGCTCAGATATCTGCAAGCGCTGATTGAGAAGTGTCAGATAAAAATCCCGCCAGATGCGCGCTGAAAGTTTGGGTTTTGTGACTCTGAGATCACCGAGGTAGGCCACGTCGATCGTCTGGCCAAGGTGACGGGCCCTTCGGACCACGATACTCCCCGCTCCAATTATTTCACCAGAGGGAGAGCGGAGGATGAAGACATAAAAGCGCTGACTGTGGGCCTTTAGGAGTCCAAAAAAATCTGGGCGCCTCAGATAAGTCAGGGTCAGAGTCTCACCTTTCATGGCTTTGGTTTCAAAAAAATCACACAGCTCTGCGGAGTCCTCGGAAGTGGCCAGAGAGACGCCCTTAAAGCCAGCACAAAATTCACTGAGAGAAATTAGATCCAAAAATAAATCTCTTTTTTCGATTCATAGGTATGGAGCAAGGGGTGGCCGGTTTTACCGTAAAAGCGCAAGCGCTCGATCTGCACGTGCAGTTCATCACACTCGGTGGAGTGGAACTGCGGCTTTTGGTGCAGCTTCAAGCAGCGCGCCTGGTTTTGCATGATCAGCACATCCTGCTCGATCACCTGCCGGGTATAGTAGCCAAACACGGGTTTCAAGATTTTTTTAAAAAGTGGAATTTTATAAGCGATGTAGGTGTAGACCCGAGTGTTCATGTTTGAGACAGGAGTACCCTGAGAATTAATAATGAAGCCGTTGTCTCCAAACCAGTAATCGACACGTGTGATGTTGGGATAGATGAACTCGTCGGTGTGCTTCATAGGAGCCCCTTTAGGGTTCAAAAGCATCCGTGCGCCCCAAGAAAACTCGTCTTTTTCCTGGTGATAGGTGACCAGCACTCGGCTCTTGGCGACTTCCACCGTCGTGGGGATTTTTTTTCGCTCTTTTTGCTCGTCTCGAAACCACCCCCGATGCACGAACACTGTGTGGGGCACATCCATAAAATTCTCGGAGAGGTTTGTCACTTCATTGGGGAAATCCGTGATCATGAAGTAACTCTCCCACTCGGGGTTCTCCCGCTCGGGAAATCTCCAGGGAGGAGTTAAGGTCGTGGGCTCCCCTGACCCCATCCACACCCAGATGGCGCCGTCTTGCTCGCAGGAATAAATTTTAGTTTGGCAGTAGCGGCCTTGATCTTTTGACCCAGGGTCTTCAGAAGGGATCCGTTGCACCTGCCCCTCACGGTTGTACTCCCAGCCGTGATACATACAGGTCAGATGCTCCCCGCGCACTTCTCCCAAAGATAAAAGGGCCATGCGATGCAAGCAGCGATCTTGCAGAATTGAAACTTTGCCCGATTGAGTGCGAAAGATCGCCAAAGCCTGATCGTAGACGATGCGCTGGATGACTTTTCCCACGCCCACTTCAGAGGATAGGCACGCCACGTACCAGTTGTCTTTTATCAGACCGTCTTTTTGCGCTAAGGTTTCTGTCATACATTTTCCGTGAGCTGTGGGACCTTGAGTACCGTCTCCCACTTCACGTCTCCCTTATTCCATCCGTATAGTTTAATCAGCCCATCCAAAAAGCCAAGGCCATCGGCGGTATAGATGACTTGCGCCTGATCGAGCTGTCCGAGCTCTCGGGCCAGAGCGTAGTGGTGGTGCTTTTTTAAAGTGTCCTCGAGCCAAAGCCCTTGACCCACTTCCTCTCTCCCTTCCACCACAAGGACGTAGCGGGAGCGGCCGGAGCGTGGATCCATTCCTGCCAGAAAACCAATCGCTCGCAAGTTAAAATGAGAGCGAAACTCTTTGAGAATTTTTTTGAGTGAGGCGTGGTCCATCTTCTCCCCCACCAGATCCACCGTGTGGGTGCGGCCTAAAAACTCCAGCACCGGGCACTCCTCCACCATCGCCACCACCCGCAGCTCGTCGCCTAGATCATAGCGCACAAAACCATTGGAGCTGGTCACCAGCACCCGCGCGCGCTCGCCGAGCGCAAGCTCATGGGCGAGTTTGACTCTGCCATCGGAGAGCAGGAACTCGTAGAAGTGTGACTGAAAACTTAGGTGCAGCTGGCCTTCTACCGGAATCGTCACAACTCCCTCCGTGGCAAAAAGCCCCTTGCCTTGGATTGCAAGCTTGGGGCAGAGCTCTTGGATCCGTGGGATCCACTGAGCGGAGTCAGCGGAGCTCCAGCAACTCAAGAGTGCTAAATTTTTCCACAGATCCATGGGCCAGCCTGCTTGCAAGCTCAGCCCTTTGAGCACCTGCGCTTGAGAGGGTGAGTGGGGAGCCGCCACGCCTTGCAACTCCCTTTGAAACACAGCCCACTGGCCTGACTCCAAAGTGGCCACGATCTCTTCACGCTTCAAAGTCATCTCTTGCAAGAGACTTAAAAAGAAGGTGGGTGACCACACGAAAATAAAACTTAAATCCTCGCGGGAGA